>DASVJT010000083.1:0-10816 GCA_036385775.1 archaeon | reverse complement strand
CATACCCCACTTGGTGTGAACGGTCTCAATCGAACGTCTCGTCTCATCAGCATCCATAATATCGTCATGAATTAAAGTAAAATTGTGGATGAGCTCCACGGAGACCGCGGCGGGAATTATCGTGTCTATAGCGATTTTCGGATCCACCGTTTGGGCAGCTATTAGCAAAACTGAAGGCCGCAGCCTTTTCCCGCCTGCTTCAATGAGATGCCGGGCAGCTTTGTACAATTCTTCGGGAAAGACTACTGGGACATAGTCATTTAGCGCATTGTTGATTATCTTCTTTCTTTTATCTAAGTGGTGACTCAAACTGTTCATGTTAGCATCTCCATGAAAGCGCTACGATCTCGCTAACGATATGCGGCTTTAGGGCGGTTTCCTCTTAGCTTCTAAGGGTTTATAGAAATGTTCTGGCCGTTTCTTAAAAGGTGGATATTGTCCCGAAGGCTATAACCCGCTTCTTCCGCCAGTTCTACATAGGAGCTCGTCATCGTCAGATCTCCATGTGTTGGAAAAATGTGGCTTGGTTTGAGCATCTTGATCATTTCCCAGTGGTCTTCGCGTGCAGCGTGTCCTGAAACGTGGACGTTGGTATAAAGCCGCGCACCGCGCATTTTTAGCTTTGTTTCGAGCGAGTATCGGTTGCCTGCATTGAGGGGGTTGGGGATCACGTCAGCAGAAAACACGATCTTGTCGCCAGGCATCACTTGATAAGGCGTCAGCTCTCGTGCGACCCTCGTGAGCATAGCTTCGGGTTCTCCTTGATGACCTGTGATTATCGGAAGGTATTTGTCTTTGCCGTCCTGCATCACTCTTCTCAGTATTTTGTCTACCGATCTCCGGTTTCCATACACACCAATGTCATTTGGAAGCTCTACATATCCCATCCTTTCAGCTGTTCCCAGATATCGCTCCATAGAGCGGCCGAGGATTAGTGGGCGTCGGTCCATTTCTTGAGCCGCTTCGAAAATTGTCTTTACGCGGGCGATATGTGACGAAAACGTCGTGACAAGCACCCCTTTGTCTTCTTCTTCTGTTCCAAGCAGCACGTCGCGAACTAGGTCTTTGGCAATCTGTTCTGACGGGGTTTTGCCTACCTCCTTGACTCGAGTGCTCTCTACTATCAAAGCGAGGACCCCCTCTTTTCCGAGACTTTTAAGGCGATTGAAGTCTGGGGGTTTACCAATCACAGGAGTTCGATCGAGCTTGAAGTCGTTCGCATAGACGAGAGCGCCGGCCGGCGTATGTACCACGGCAAATACTGGATCGGGTATGCTGTGCGTCGCTCTTACGAATTCAACTGCGATATCGGGTGTTATCTGGTAAACTTGTCCCGCTTCAAGCGTATAAAGGGGATTCTCGACGCCGAACTTCTTCTCGGCCTGGATCTGTTGTGCAATCAGCTCTGCGGTAAATGGTGTTGCGATTATTGGGGCGTCATATCTGTGTGCGAGCTTTGGAACTGCACCTATATGATCAAGGTGTCCGTGCGTGCAGACTATCGCCTTTACAGCCCTCTTGGATTTACTCAGCGTTGCGTCATTTGGTATCGCTCCCATCTTGATTAAGTCAATAGGATGCATCTTTTCTATTTCTGCATCTTCGTGAATGGCAATCCTGTCGAGCCTGAGCCCCATATCTATGACTACGATGTCTTTTTTCACCCGAATAGCAGTCATATTGCGCCCGACTTCTTCATAGCCGCCAATTGCGTTAACTTCTATCTCCATTAGATTATCTCCTTGTCTGAAGCTCCGTTAGGTCAAATCCACGTTGCTCCAAGATTTCTTTGGTTTCACCTGTGATTATAAGTGGGCATCTTTTTAGCTCAGCAAGTGTCCTACATCCTGTGAGTAACATAGCAACTTTCAATTCTTCAGTTATTGCTGTAATCTCGCTTATTACATCTTCTGGACCTTTTATAGCGAGTTTTAACAAAGGCAACCCTATACCGCACAACGACGCTCCAAGAGCAATTGCTTTGGCCACATGAAGGCCATGCCTAATTCCTCCGGTTCCGATAACTGGGAGGGTCAAAGACTCTAAAATAGATATCGCAGTAGGTATTCCCCAGTTGGTGTATAATTCCCCTAGCCTCTCAAGCAGAGGGTCTGTCTGAGCTCGGTAAGTCTCAACTTTAGCCCAGCTTGTACCTCCAGCACCGCCCACGTCGATCGCAGACGCTCCTGCCTTTTTTAGTAGAGTTGCCACCTCTCTGGAAATACCGGCCCCCGTCTCCTTGGCGATAATCGGCACCCGCAGAGACTCACTAAGCGATTTTATGGCGTCGAGGCAGCCTTCCGCATTGGTATTACCTTCTGGTTGCACAGCCTCCTGCAGGAAATTTAAGTGAATTGCCAGCGCGTCTGCGTCTACCATCTCGATTACGCGTTCGATAATATCTAAGTCATATTCCTTGATTTGTGTAGCACCGATGTTGGCTACCACAAAGGCAGTAGGCGCTCGCTCCCTGACTATGCTAAATGACTCGATTTGTTCAGGACGTTCAATCGCTGCGCGTTGGCTCCCGACCCCAATGCCGATTCCGAGTTGCTCTGCTGCCTCTGAAAGTGCAGCATTCACAGCGGTAGCCTCCCTGTGTCCACCTGTCATTCCAGCAATAAAGATAGGAGCTGTGAAACGTCTTCCTAAGAATTCAGCAGTCACATCAATTTTTGACTTCGCAATTTCCGGAACTGCATTGTGAATGAATCTGACATCGGCGAGGCCGGTTTTCCCGGATTCCACGTCTTCAGCAGCGCAAACCATTAAGTGCTCGATTTTTCTGTTCGTTATCATTTTGTACCTATGGATATAATCGTCCCTACTTGTTGGTTTGATATCAAGAACTTAGCTATGTTGCCGCTACGCGTAGCGTTGAATATTTCAGATTGAATGCCGGCTTTTGCGATTTCCACAAGTTCTGAGACTTTACGGAGCATACCTCCTGTGACGTCTACGACGTTTGAACCGACGATCTCTTTGCGATAATTTTCAAACTCGTTAGCGTTGAGGTGGGATATTTTTTCTCCTTTGTAAATAATTCCGTCAACGTCTGTCCCGATACCTATTTTTTCAGGTTGCATCTTTTGTGCTAGAAATGCAACTATTTGATCACCAGATAATATATTGAAACCGTCAGCGCTATCCAAAACGATGTCGCCATGAAGAACCGGAATGATGTCGTTTTCAAGCATTAGGCCTAACACAGCCATGTCAAAACGCGCGATTCTGCCACCATCTAGTGTGATGCTGTCTAGCGGGTGAATAGGCAGTGCAGGCACGTTTTGGGAATGCAACTCGTTTATGAACAAAGTGTTCAATGAGGATACCGCTCGATGGGTCTTCCACGCATCACTAATGCTTCGGCCTTTAGACAAGTACGCCGCTGCTTGCGGGTGCCCGAATGAGCCAGCGCCGTGGACAAGCACGAGATCATCTCTCTTCGCGTTGGCTATCTGTTGAGCCACCATGCGCACAAAGTCTTTTCGCACAGTACTCGCTCGCGCTTTGTCCGTCAAGACAGAGCCACCGATTTTAAGCAGAATCACACAGAATCACACCTTTTTCACTCTGTCTGAAGACCTGAATCAGAGAACGCTGTGTTTAGCACCTTGGCATCGTGCTTTGCGATAGCTTGCGAGATCTTCTTGACGTTTTCATCTGGCGTAATTGCTAGCATACAGCCTCCTCGTCCGGCGCCTGTAATTTTCGCTCCGAATGCTCCTGCAGTTCTTGACGCGTAAACAAGTCTGCTAAGCGCTTCGTCACTCACTCCGATTGACTCGAGTAATCCTTGATTGATATTCATAAGTTCGCCCAAGCCGACAAAGTCTTCGTTAGCGAGGTTCTGTGTTCCCAAACGTGTTATGTCTCCTATTGAAGACAAGACGTTTGTGATTAAAGTAGGATACTTCTGTTTTAATCTTGTTACTAAGGCGATGACATCACTGGTTGACCTTTCAATACCTGTTGCGCCGATTAAGATCGGTATATTGAGTGATGAAAGATGGCGAGTTTTAGTCTGTTCTATTAACACAACGCCTCCTGTTGAAGAGACAAAGGTATCTGCAGGACTGGCTATTCCCTGGACAGCGGTTTCTACTTGATGTCCGATTTTTGCTACTGCTTCATTTTTCAGATCGATACCTAGACATTCAGCAAGAGCTTTTATCGTCGAAACGGTCACGGCCGCTGAGGATCCTAACCCTTGACGAGGGGGAAGTTGTGATTTTATCGAGATTTCTGCGCCAAAGTCTGTATTAAATAGACGTTTTAAGGTTTGCGCAGCACAACAGGCATACTTGAATTCTTCACTCATACAGTTCAGGCGCTTGCCCATCGCATCGATCTTAATTTTTCCTGATGACACGAGCTTTGCTGATGTGCTTATTCGCAGGTTTATCGCGCAAGCTATCGCTGGCTCTCCGTAGACAACAGCGTGCTCACCAAACAGATAGACCTTACCAGGCGCCGAACACGTTACCATCTATAGATTTATGTGTAAACTTCCCCTTCAAAGCGCTATCGAGCGTCACGCCATCACTATTCCAGCATATCCAACTACTGCTGCTGAGTCGCCGCACGTGTCAGCACTAGTTGAATAATCGACAAGTTCCCCTCGCTCGCTGCCTTTATGTTTAGCGAACTCGATTGCGACTGCTATAGGTCCATAACCGCAAAGAGAAGTTGAGCGAGACCGTGCGAGAAATTCTTGCGAGTTCAGCTCTAAAATTGGTTCTATAACCCATTTGTCAACTGTCTTGGCAGTAAACTCCGGCTCGTAATGCGTAAAATCGCTAGAGGCAATAAGCACAGTGTTTTCGTCTGCAACCCTTCGAACAGCGTCTAAAACCTGTTTTATGCTTTCAGGCCCTTGAACCCCCATAGTAATTGGGACGATCTGAAAGTCTTCGAAAAGAAACTGAAGAAAAGGTAGCTGAAGTTCTATAGAATTATCCTCTTTGTTTGCCTCATTTGCTATTTCGATATCGAGCGCTTCGATGATATGTGTATTAACGTTTACTTTGCCTAAAGGCGTAAGCCAAGGTTCGTTCGAAACTGAGACAATAGGGTATTGGTGGTTGGGCCCTATGATAATGTACGTATCTGCCTGAGGAAGAACGGAGAAAACTTTCCCTGCGGTTGCCCCAGAACAAGCATAGCCAGCGTGAGGAACTACTACGCTGTTGATTTTACGCGTTTCTCGCTTTTGAATGAAACTATGCAGGAGTTCTTCCAGTGCTCGAGGGTCACCGGGATACCACGATCCTGCTTTTGCAGGCTTCCTCATTAGTACTCTTTAGATCTCGATTTCGAAATCGTTTAAGGCGTAGTCCATTTTTTGGCCGCGAAGCTTAGCAATCTCCTGCGCAAGTAGCCAATAAATAAGCGCTAGAGCTTTCCGCCCTTTGTTGTTTGTCGGGATAACTACGTCAATATGCATCGTCATGTTATTCGTGTCGCACATTGCGACTACCGGAACTCCAATATCGACGGCTTCCTTGACTGCCTGTAAATCACCTATAGGGTCTGTAACAACCACTACATCTGGCTCTACAAAGTCTCTGTACTCAGGATTTGTAAGCGTGCCCGGTATAAAGCGCCCTACCATTGATTTTGCCCCTATCACTTTGGCAAACATCGTAGCCGGGAATTGGCCATATTGGCGTGCCGAAACCACCAGTATACGTGCGGGGTCGAATTTGCTCAGAAACTTAGCAGCAGTTTTTATACGGTCATCTGTGGCTTTGACGTCCAGCACGTAAAGCCCGTCTGCTCGGACGCGGTAAACAAAACGCTTCATATCTTCTGTTTTTTGCTGAGTGCCAATATGGACCCCAGCAGCTAGGTACTCGTCTACTGGTATGATTGATTCGTATTCTGTGACTTCTTCCATCGCTCCACCTCTCGTTAGTTCGGTTTATTTGTTATCCTATAGTTTTTTCCGTCAAATAGTTCTTGTTCTATACGTATTAGTTCAATCGTTTTGCTGTACTTTGCCCCGCCCTAACGTTCACTTAATGAATGGGGTGGACAATGCAACTGCGACGCGCAAAGTTCCTGTATCGCAGGTCGTCGATGTGTCTGTGCGCACGCACAGCAGTGTCCTTTAGTCTTCACACTGCTATAATTCTCAAAAACGCTCGAAACCGTTTTCGTTGGCGCGATCAGTGTTAGAGTAACCCCCCTTCTTATATTATGCAATGAAAAGATTTCTCGGAGTACTCGTCGATTTCTGCCTGCGGACTCACTTTTGAACCAATAAGCGCTTTTAACTTGTTCGCGTGCTTTTTTTAACTGCGTCGCGTAGGACCGAATAAGAACAGCGACTGCAGCCGCTGGTCGTTACTATCTCCACTTCTGTTACATTAATCGAGTTCATTTCGGGGTTCCGCGGCGCTTAATTGTTATTGGGATAACCCCTTTCTTAAGTTCATCAAGCGCCATGTCGATTGGATCTGTTGTGTTAGACTCAATCAACGTTGGAGCGCCCATGGAAATCTGTAAAGCGCGCGCCCCGACGATTCTGGCCCTTTCATAACGAGTAAGTTCTTCAACAACTTCTTTCAATGACTCTCCTCCTTTCTAGGGCCTCTGCATGGGGTTGCTGAGATTCGAACTCAGGTTACGGCGTCCCGAACGCCGTAGGATATCCAGGCTACCCCACAACCCCTTATCATTGATATGGAGCAAAAATATCAACAAGCTCTTTGTGTGTTAGGAGCATCCTGCGACAACAATATCGCTTTACGCCCAGATCATCGAGCACCGTCTTTTGGTCTTCTCCGGCACTTGTCCTTTCTTTATATTCGTCCCAGTGTTTGGAGATCACCGCGCCACACGTGAAACATCTTATGGGTATCATCGTTTGCCTGTTACCTATAGGATTTTTGTCGCCGTGCGCGCGCCCCTTTGCCGCCAAATTTCTTCGGTTCTTTTTGTCGATAATCGTTGACGAGCAGAGAACGATCTTGTTTGAGGAAAAGATCCTTCAAATTGAGATCGTTGGTCCAGTCGATTAACCCACGTGCGATTGCTGTTCGCGCTGCATCTGCCTGTCCCATCACTCCGCCACCACGAATGATCACCGAGATATTTAGTCGTTTTGCGAGGTCACCGGCGAGATATAGCGGTTGTTCAATCTTCTCTCGCACAAGTGCTGGCTCCACGACGTCTAAAAGTTTCTTGTTGATCCGTATAATGCCGGTTCCTTCTTTAAATGACGCTCGCGCTATTGAGGTTTTGCGTTTTCCACTTGAACTAATAGTTTTTTTCGCCAATTATCTCACCCGATTCTTTGCCCCTAATCGTTGGGAGACCTTCTCTAAGTTAGTGATTTTAATCGTGCTTAACCTCGATTTATGCGCGCTGTTGAGCGTTTCTGGCTCTACGTCTGTTAGCTCTTTGGGTGTACCCATATAAACGCGAAGTCGACTGAATGCAGCCTTGCCAAAAGCTTTCTTATAAGGTAACATTCCTCGAATAGTCCGCCGTAAAATCATATCTGAACGTTTGGGGTAATATGGTCCTCTTTCTTTCGAACCTTTTTTACGCATTGTCTGGTACTTTGACACTGTAGTCTCTGGCGACCCTGAGACGACCGCTTTTTCTGCGTTAATTATATCGATCTGTTCTCCTGACAACAATCTGTGAGCTACTATGCTTGCGAGACGCCCGAGTATTAAACCGTTAGCATCGATTACCGTCACAAATTCACCACTCCTACATATCTATCATCGTATAATCTTTACATTGCTGCCTTTTGGAGATCTGTCGAGGATCTCGTCAATCGTCATAACAGTTCCCGATGCTGCAAGAAGTTTAAGTCGCGCGTTAGCGCTGAAATTAAGCGCGCTAACAGATATCGGGTGATCTATTGACCCAGCGCCAAGGACCTTGCCTGGGATTATGACGACGTCGCCCGAATTCGTATGTCGGTTAAGGCGACTCAAATTTACCTTTGCATAGTTGTTAGAAGGCGCTTCCAACCTTCTGGCCACCTCCTTCCAAACATCTGCTTGATGCTCTCTCGCGTTCGCTTTCAGCTTCTCTATGAGCAGTTTCAACTGAGGGTTGGCCTTCTCTGTTTTTTGTTTTGCCATGCTATCTCCTATTTGGCATTTTTGATCACAAATGCGGGGGGTGCGATTTGAACGCACGAACTCCTGTGAGACTAGGCCCTCAACCTAGCGCCTTTGACCTAGCTTGGCAACCCCCGCTAACCAAAAGTCCCTAGAAACTCTGCTAATTCGTTAGCCGTCTTCATTAAAGACTCAACTGAACGAAGCAATAGGTCTTTGCAGCTGATTGAACCATCTGACTCTGTATAAAACACAAAGGACTCCGGATCACCAGTTACTGTAATCGCTCCTGCTTCACACGCCTCAGTGCATAAATTACAGAGGGTGCATTGAAGCTCGTCTATAACGTGCACGGATCCATCTTCGTATTTTAAGATGCGTTTTGGGCAGGCTTCAATGCACTCCTTGCATCCGTTGCATTCGTGTATGGTAAACGTTGGCAAATACTTGTAACTTGTCGCGATTGCTGACTGGAATTTCGCGTGCGTTTTGGAACGACCCTTTCGCGCAATTGCTTCAAGCATCAATTCTTGATCTTTGAATAGTTTAATGATGGGTATGTTGCCGTCTGCGGGAACCACTTCTGCGTCTGCCGACGTCAAATCTCTTGAATAGACTGTGGCTGGTCCCTGCACGTTTAGCGTAAAGGATACTTGACACTGAAAACACCCTTCTCCGTCGCACGAACACTCTGACTGGGAAATATAGTGTTCCCCCCCTTTGAGCGGTATAAGCCCTAAACGAAGTGCCAACATCTCGTCGAAGAGGACAGACGTATTGTTGTAGAAGTTCACATCATCAATCGACATCGAAGGCACGTCAGCTATCAAGCTCCGTCTAATGCTGTTCACAAACGCTGGTGTTGTGCCTGAGATTATAAAACGCGCTTGTCTGTCTGTAAGCTCTAGGAATTTCAAATCCATATTGTTCGCACAGTTTCTATATCCTGCGTCCCCGTCTTCCTCCGGGTGATCGAGTGCCATCGTGAGGGATGGGGGTTACATCTTCTATTCTCCCTATTTTCAATCCAGCTCTTGAGAGTGCTCTAATCGCAGCTTGGGCCCCTGGACCCGGGCTTCGCTGTCCGTTTCCGCCCGGCGCTCTTACTCTTACGTGAACGCCCATCACTCCTTTATCAACTGCCTGCTCAGCTACGCTTGTGGCAAGCTGCATGGCAGCGTATGGTGAACTTTCGTTACGGTCTTGCTTGACTACCATGCCGCCTGAGGATTTGCCAATCGTCTCCGCCCCAGTTAAATCTGTGATGGTTATGATCGTATTGTTAAACGACGCAAAGATGTGCGCTATTCCCCATTTTCTCTCAGCCATGCTCCCATCACCCTCCGTTACTTACTTGCTTTTCGGAATCGCCAACTTGTCGTAGCGGTGATCCCTCGTAATACCCTACAAGTTCCTGCTCATTTGTTGGGAGGATATAACTTGGGACAGTGACCCTTCGTCCTGCCACTGCTATATGTCCGTGAACAACTAGTTGCCTCGCTTGCTTCGCTGAATTGGCAAGACCTTGCTTCTGTACCTGTGTTTGTAGTCGCCTTTCGAGTAGATCCTCGGGTGCGAGCGTAAGCACATCATCCAACGAAGAGTCATATTTAATGAGCCCAATGCGCCGTAACCTGTCGAGGAATTTCTCCGTCTCAAACTTGGCGTGCTCGCCGCGCTCCCCTACCTCTTGAATGTCGAAGAGCAATTTTCGTGCCTCACGCCTATATTTCCTCAACGTTGTGGCGACTTTCCAGACCTCTCTTTTGTTCTTCAACCCGAACGTCTTTACGACCTCAGCTTCTTCGCTGATTCTTGTTCCCTGCCATGGGTGACTTGGCGTGTCAAACGCTTTTCTGCTTTTCCCTGGATACCCCATAATTAGCACCTTTTCGACTAGCGTTTCTTACGTTGGACGCCGACGGTTGCACCTCTCCTTCCCGTCGATTTGGTTCTCTGTCCGCGGACTTTATGTCCACGCTCGTGGCGAATACCAGTATAGCTTCGCGTTTTTTTCATTCGATTGAGAGTCTCTCGAAGCGTCAAATCCACTTGAGACCCAAGCAGGTGTTGGTTTTCACCAGTTACAGGATTTTTTCGATAGTTGAACATCCACGTGGGAACGTTCTGGTTAAAGTTAGCTACTGACTCTCTTAGCCGTTCTACTTGTTCATCATCCAAATAACCCATAGTGTTGTCGGGGTCTAGACTTGCGCGTTGAGTCAGAATCCGCGCCGTTCGTATCCCCACCCCTTTCAATCCTGTAAGCGCATACTGAACTGCTTTTTTGCCGTCCAGGTCTGTTTGGGCAATTCTTACTATATACTTAATCTCGTGTTCAGCCGATTCCGTGTCACCCTTGGGCACATTAATACCTCGTGTGTGTGGTTTTTAACCTATCATGTATTTATAAGTAGGCACGCTAGGTGCGCCTTTTTTGCGATAGCTCGCAGGAGCGCTGCAGCTTAGCCTAAATGGAACGCGCAGAAACGCTGGGGGTGGGATTTGAACCCACGAGTCCCGGAGGGACACTGGTTTAGCAAACCAGCGCCGTAGACCAAGCTTGGCTACCCCAACATTACTATGTGGGCGTACAGAAAGGTCGTCACCTTGCAGCTTGTCAGAGCTCCCAACTCATTCTCTATCCCGCACCCCTCCGAGCGTCACGCGTCCGCAATAGGTTTGCTCCCTTCCGGGCCTGAACCGGTGCTCACGGTAAGCGCATATCATTG
>DASVJT010000082.1:0-3718 GCA_036385775.1 archaeon | reverse complement strand
GTCTTGTTTAATACGACTGATCTGTTCGTCTTTCCAAGCTGGACGATGCACATTTTCAGTTGCTGTCATTTACATCAGCCTCACTGCAGGTCCCATAGTCGTCTTTACGTAAACGGAGGCTATATTCTGCGTCCCATTCTGAAGCTTGGACTCAACAGTGCTGAGAAGTGCTTCAATATTGGCTGCAATGTCTTCGACGCTCATGCTCAGATTTCCGACTAAAGAGTGAAATGTTGTTTTGTCTTTCGTGCGAACCTTCACTGTTCGCTTAAGTCTGTTAATAATAGGCGTCGGATCGGCACTAGACGGTATGGGATCTGGCATTTTGCCCTTAGGACCGAGAATCGGCCCGAAACTTTTGCCTATTGAGGGCATCAGAGGGGCTTCTGCTATAAAAAAATCAATATCTCTCGTTGTTGATCTGATGAGCTTCCTGTCACCACTCATCTTATCAATGTCTTCAGGAGAAATTACTAGATCTGCTCCACCACTTTGTGATTTGATGGCGAGGTCACCCTTAGCAAAAACACCTATTTTAGTCGCTTTGCCCCTTCCTTTCGGAAGCACTATCGATTCTGTAATCCTGTTCTTCGGCTGGCTTAAGTCGATATTTTTTAGATTAATAACAAGATCAACACTTTCAGTGAACTGACGCTTGGGCGCTGATTCAATAGCTTCATTGACTGCTTTTATAGTATTTTCGTGGACCATAATTCCTCCGTAGTCTCGTCGACCAGGTTCGTGATCTCCTACGGTACTATCTCAAAATGGAGTAACTTTACTTCAATCTTTCGTCGTCTGAGAACCCTCAGTAAACAGATCTGCGTATTCCCCGGCGTCTATAGCATGTTGAACTTCTCTTGCAGACTTTTCGTCAATAGTCACGCCCACTGACACACAAGTGCCAAGGATCTCTTTAACTGTGTTTTTAAGCTCGTATGAAAGTGAACTCGATTGTTTCATCCTCGCGATCTTAATTGCCTGGGCGATGCTAATGTTGCCCGCTGTTTCTTCGCCAGATGACCCTTTTTCTATACCTGCTTCGATAAGGATAAGAGCTGATGCTGGAGGTACACCTATTTCGAGCGTCACATTTTTTTTGTCGTCGACAGTGACCTTAACCGGCACTTGCATGCCGTTATATGACGCAGTTTTTTCGTTTATATCGTCAACAACTGACTTGATGTTAATTCCAAGTGGGCCTAAAGCGGGTCCAATGGGCGGGCCGGGGCTTGCTTTGCCTCCCGGGACTAATATCTCAATTACGTCCACCATGTTATTCACGCTCCTCTTTGCTTAATACTCGCACGTTATCACCGCGCACTGTAATAGGTATCGGCACCATGGCTTCGAAAAGCTCAACCGTGATCTCTTCACGACGTTCGTCAATTCGCTTTACGCGGGCTCTTTCTCCTTTGAATGGTCCTGCAATCAGCTCTATGATATCCCCATTTTCGATGCCCGCTACCGCCGGTTTTGGAGTTAAGAAATGTTCAATTTCTGCAAATTTGGTACTCCCCTTTACCACGCCGCGTGCGTGCGGAATGCCTTGAATTGCCTGCTCTACCGTTTCAAAAGCGTTTGTCTCGATTAGTACGTATCCTTTTAGCTCTTTTGGGACAAGTATCGCCCGAATATCGTAATTCTCCTTTTTCGCAGTGAGTGCAAGTAGGTTAGCTACTGCACGTTCTTGATTTGCTGTGGTTTTAATGGCATATATTGAAGATTCGAGCTCATCGTGCTCCTGATTGGTCATCTTCCCCCCCATCGGACATTATCCTAACTAGCTAATGACTGCGTAGTCACGGTCCCCGTGTTATTCGCTCCCGAGGTACTGGTACTTTCAGTCGTTGCGTTGGTTATTTGCTGAATGACATTGCCTTCGCTGCTTGTTGAAGAGCTTGTCTTGTTTTGCGTCGTGTTGTTCGCACTTAAACTTGCAGGTACTTGTACCATAGCTAAGTATATCAGAAAACCAACCACCCCGATTATAATAATCCCTAATGCAGCAACTTTTGCTATCGTAGAAAATTCCTCGCGCGTTGGTCTTCTAGTTAACGTTAAGATCCTTCGATATTCACTTAATTTACGCTCGATCGCTTTTCTAGAGAAACGACTTTCTGTTAGACCTTCTTGTGGCTTAGAAAGCTTAGGTGTAACGCCCTCTCTTTTTTTCCCTTCGTTAGAGGGTTCTCGCGGTTTTTTAGGTTTGGACGAAGAAGTCCCCTTTTTTTTAGCCATCGTACATTCACCAAACTAGTGCAGCAAAAATGTGCAAAGTGAATATAAGCGCCCAAGGCGACGCTTAATATCACCTTGCGTCTCGATAGTATAAATTTTTTTGTGGAGGAATTACTACCGAGATCTTTATTTGACGAAGTCTATCCCGTACTTCTGAGCATCAGTTTTTAATTTGAGCGCTTCGCTTTTACCGTAGATTTGAGGTGATTTTACGCCTGTGACGATGAGTAACGTTCGTACCATGTGGTCGAGCTCGGGGTCGATCTGCGCACCCCAAATAATGCGCGCATCGGGATCTATACGCTCATAAACTTCTTGTACGACTCCTTCTGCTTCTGTCACAGTCATATCTGTGCCTCCAATGACGTTGACTATTGCAGAAGTAGCACCTGAGATATCGACGTCCAAGAGTGGACTTCTCAGGGCTTTCTTCACTGAGTCTACGGCTTTATCCTCGGCGTCCGATTCACCAAGCCCTATCATAGCAACGCCACCTCTTTGCATAACTGTTCTGACGTCAGCAAAATCAAGGTTAATGAGCCCAGGTTTAGTAATAAGCTCGGTTATACCTTTTACGGCCCGCATAAGTACTTCGTCCGACACTTTGAACGCAGCTTGAAGTGGCAATCGAGGAACTACTTCTAAAAGTCGGTCGTTTGGCACGACGATAACCGTGTCTGCCATATCACGAAGTCGTTCAAGCCCAGCTTCGGCGTTTGCTCTTCGCACCATGCCCTCTACGCCAAACGGTAGTGTAACTATGGCGATTGTGAGTGCCCCAGCGTCCCGTGCTGCTTCTGCGACGACAGGCGCAGCACCAGTACCTGTCCCTCCGCCTAACCCTGCGGTAATAAATACCATGTCAGCCCCGGCAACACTTGCGCGCAGATCCTCCTGACTTTCAAGAGCGGCTTCCTCACCTATTTGAGGCAGTGAACCTGCCCCAAGACCCCTTGTCCGCTCTTTTCCTATCAGGATTTTTCGATCTGCTATCGTGCCCCTTAAGTGCTGAGCGTCCGTATTGATCGCAATTAATTCGGCCCCTTCTATCCCTTCTTCCATCATCCGCGTTACAGTGTTAGATCCAGCGCCGCCACACCCAACAACGATAATATTTGTTTGTAGCGTTTTGAGCACTTCCTCGAGCTCTGTGTCAACGGTGTATGACCGCTGCGGTGATTCGCTTTTTTCGTCGCTTGCGCTGCGAGCAAGCGCATCTTCAATTATGGACTTCATATCGTATCCTCCACATTTAGTTTTAAAACGTGTTAATTTTGACCAAATTTGTCAGCACTAGCGACATCAAATGCCTTTTTAACCTTCGTAAATACATCCTCGGGTTTAATTACCTTGCTATTTATTCTGATCGGCTCTCCATGCGCTAGTTTCGCAAATAGTGGTCCTTCAGCCACGCCAAGCGATCGTGCTAATCGTGCGTTAAATTTGCGTTCGGATATATATAGTTTTGATTTTTGCT
>DASVJT010000081.1:0-3163 GCA_036385775.1 archaeon | reverse complement strand
GGTGCCACTTAGCATGACCAGGGCGTCATGCGAACCTTGTACTGTAAATTTGTTAGGCGCGGTTACAAAGGGATAACCGGTGAGTCTTGCGATTTCAGCCGCCACTTTTTCATCAAATCCCGGAGGAGCATTAATGCCCGTCCCGACCGCGGTGCCTCCCAAGGCCAGATGGTACACGCCCTCCATACCCGTATCTAAACGTTCCAAATCTTCATCCAATAAACCTACATATCCAGAGAACTCCTGTCCCAACAAGACGGGTGTCGCATCCTGCATATGGGTTCGACCGACCTTTACAATCTCATTCCATTGTCGTGCTTTATCTTGTAATGAGTCCCGTAAATGTCTCACCGACGGTATTAATCGCTGATTTATCGCTTTTACTGTGGCAATATGCATGGCAGATGGAAAGGAGTCATTTGAGGACTGTGACCTGTTAACGTGATCATTGGGATGCACCGGTATTTTGCTGCCCAGCGGATTCCCAGTTAACTGCGAGCAGCGGTTAGAAATCACCTCATTTACGTTCATATTGAAATGAGTCCCACTGCCCGTCATCCATACGTGAAGAGGAAACTGGTCCTGGTGTTGACCGGCGAGAATTTCATTGCAGACTTGGATTATCAGATCCTCGCGTTCCTCGGTCAGCTGGCCGAGCTGAAAATTCACGACAGCTGCAGCCTTTTTTAATATGGCGTAAGATTCAATCATCTCTCGCGGCATTAAATCGCCGATACTGAAATGCTCCAGCGAACGCTGTGTTTGCGCCCCCCATAACTTGTGGGCGGGTACTTTAACCTCACCTAAACTATCTTTCTCTATACGGAAATCATTGACCATATTAACCCCTTAAACAGCTTTATATCTTTATTTAATAGCAGTATGGAGGCAGACGGCTGAAACAAGAATGATGATACTCGGCAATTTCCCTACACTCTGTGAATAGCGCAGATCCTCCTATACTTTTTTCGGTTTCATCTCCGCGTTGTTGGTGCCGGATCGAGCCCCAGTTGAAATTGCTAGATCTTATGGGCTCATTAAACAAGATTTACTAGGTGCTGTTCGAGCATCGACTTTTCCGAGGGGTGCGTCCACGGTGCGTTTCGTGGCCTCATCACACCTCGCAGTATCTCCTAATATGAATATCCAGCATGTCACAGGCTTTAGATAAGGATTCGTGACAAAGTGTTAACAATATGGCCTTGAACCCTTGATGACATATTTTACTTTCACAAAGCCGTGCTGCAAATCATTTGGAAAGGCGAAAGTTGTTTAAGGGGGTTAAGTGGAAATTGCCTGTCCGATTCGGCAAAAGTAGGATAACCCTAGATAAACCTGGTGCGCTACAAGTCGAGTAAGCGTCTACAGTGAACTATCTCAGGGATTATTCCTTAGCACCTTTGGCACAATAGAGTAGATCTGTGAGATCATATTCTACTTGCACCGGACAATCTGGACAGGAACAGTAACCCTCCTCGACCGGCTTATCGCTCTTCCCCCTCGAGCAAAAAAGTCCGCCGCTCAAGTCGTTGCTATCGTAGGTCGGGCAATCCCCCCCATAACATATACACATCTTGTAGTTTGCATCAGTGTCGGGAACTTTCACGTATTACACCCTAACACTAATTTGCGCAAGCCCATCTATAACTTTTGATTATAAAGACCGATGCGAAAGCTAAAAAAAGAGCGATTATGTAATTCTTGAAAGGTTATACACTCTTGCAAGCTGAGGCAAATCATTGAGAATGTATACAAAGGCAATCCATGACCATTCACCCCAGCGGTCAATCATCGCATTTGTCACATCCTCAATCTCTTTTCTGGGGTGCTTTGGCGTGCGTCCGAGCAAGAGTTCACTTAATATGACGACACTCCATACATCCACTGGGGCTGAGCTCCGGCCAAGAACCAAACGTGCTGAGTATGGACCTATGCCTGGAATCTCCATCACTTTTTTTATCGCTTCGGGCTCAGGCAGATTGAGCAAGTCGTGCAACGAGAGCGGATGGTCAACGAGATATTGGGCAGCGTTCACGAGACGTTCCGCTCGATAGCCGAGGTTAACGCGACGCCTCAGCTCGGCAGGTTCCATTCGGGCGATGTCCGAGGGCTGTGGCCAGAGCATAACTTCTCTGTCGTCGAAAGCTATGACGGTCCCGTATTCGGCAAGCAGTTTTGCCATCATCTGCTCACTCCGCTTAAGGGGGGCCATCTGCAGAGTTATAGCCAAAATGGCCCGGCCGAAAACATCGTCTAACCGCCCAACCCTCATACCATAAAGGTCCTTTACAGTAAGGGACAGGATATCGTCATCACAAGCGACCGCGTAAAAAGCTTGAAGATCGTCTTCCGCACCGAGCCCGAGCCTTATATCTCTGAGCAGTGATTTCTTGTCATTGTCTTTCAGTTGAAACTGAGTATAAACCGCTGCACTTATCTTTCCATCTTCAGCAGACATCTTAAGCCCCACCGGGGTTCCATGTAGATACGTGCCACTCCAGAGTGTTCCGGCTTGGAAGACTTCCCCAGGAGTCGCCCAATGCCAGCCTGCGGGCTTGGCTATAGTTCTCGAGAAATCAAAAGGCCTTTGCACAACGATTTCGACTTCCCAGGTAGCTTTAAGGTCGTAGGCTTTCATTGCACGTCCCTATTTTTTTAGACCACATGGTCATCCTGGTGGTATCGTACTGTTCCGTTTTTAGTAACATGGGGTGCAACTATGTCAAGCGAAGGCGACGCTACCTTGCTTAAACTCGGCTCGCACTGAACTGCTTTTAACTAAAAAGGTCTGCGCTTACCCGCCTCGCCGCTGTAAAACATCAGGGGCGTTGCCGGTCTGCTGCATATAATCAATCGCGGCCATAGGTTCTTAGCGCGTGCGTTGATGCTCCTCATAGAGCACGGCGTATTGCTCTACAAGCGATTTTCGCGTTCCTTTTAAACCCAAAGCAGCCTCGAGCTCGCCCATCGTTTGTATAGATATCGTCATTGCAGCACCTTTCACTTATCTAAGCAAGTAACCCGTACATTACTGGATGCAGATAGTGTTACCCGCAATACAGTAAGTACGATCCTCGCTTAATTTCCGTTCTTTTTTTGTAGTTTTTTCAACAGCTCATCGAGTCGTTCGTACGAATCGTTTACCCTTTCTTCCATGTCTGAT
>DASVJT010000080.1:0-2127 GCA_036385775.1 archaeon | reverse complement strand
TGGGGAAGCACCATTTACAAATACTACGGGTACGACCCCTACTGGAACCTATAGGATAGACGATTCGGGCGCTCGCTGATTTCGATTACCTCTGAATCGGCGAGCGCCCTTCCAAGCGTGAGGCAACCAAATCTGTCCCTCAGAGACAGATGCACAGCGCCGCCACGGGCCGGAGTTCGAGCGGATCGAGTCGCACCAGATCGAGTCATTGAAGCATCTGACGGATGGTGGTATTTGTTTTGGAGAATGAGGGGATATCGCTTACAGAAAAAGGGAAGAACGGAGAATTTAATATGGGAGAGCATGAAAAACCACAATGTTATTTGTTCATGGGATTATTGATTGGAGGCGCGCTGGGCGTATTGGCAGGCATTTTCTTCGCACCGAAATCCGGGAAAGAGCTGAGGTCTGATATCAAAGAGAAAGGGAGCGAGGTCTTAAAGGATATAAAGGAAATTTATGCCGATGCCGGTACAAAAGCAAAAGAGATTATTGGTGAAGTCAAGCATCAAGCGAAGGATTTGAAGAAGGAAGCCGAAGGTACCGGTGAAAAGATAGCCGGCAAAGTTCAGGAAAAGATCGGTCAGGTCAAGAAGGTTTGGGGGACGTAGTGAGAGAGCTGCGTATCCTGCACCGGCGTGTCCTTGGGCCCCGGATGCGGTTGCATGATACACCACAAACAGGACTCTAAAAGGTATTCGGAATAAAAGACTTCAAAAAACAACAGTAACAACAGTAAAAGGAGAATGTACCAATGAAAACAATTTATAGATTAGTAGTAATGATATTTGCGGTTGTCGCTCTGCTGGCGCTTAGCATGCCTGTGCAGGCGTCAAAAATGGATAACAGCATCGAATCATCCGCAAAAAAGTCGTATGTATTCCAGACCTACCTGAAGGCTGATGATATTAAAGTCAAGTCCGAAGATGGCGCTGTCACATTAACGGGAACTGTCTCCGAAGAATCCCACAAATCATTAGCCCAGGATACCGTAGCAGATATCCCCGGTGTTAAGAGTGTGGACAACAAGCTGGAAGTGAAAGGTATGCCTCCCGCTAAGATGTCGGATGCTTGGATCACTGCTAAAGTGAAAACCATGTTTCTGTTTCATCGAAACGTGAGCGCCATGACAGAGATTAGCACTAAGGACGGAATCGTCATTTTGCAGGGAAAAGCTGCCGATGAGGCACAAAAGGATCTGACGACTGAATACGCCAAGGATGTCGAAGGAGTTAAAGGCGTAAAGAATGAGATGACCGTGGGAAAGATTGCGAAAAAGAAGCAAACGGTAGGTCAAGAGATTGATGACGCTTCCATCACTGCTCAGGTCAAGATGACGCTGCTCTATCACCGCTCGACCAGTGCTCTTAATACTTCAGTCAAGACAAAGCACGGCGTGGTCACGCTGAGTGGTAAGGCGAAAAGCGGAGCCGAAATGGATCTGGCTGCCAAATTTGCCAACGATGTAAACGGAGTGAAGAGTGTAAATAACCGGATGACCATCAATTAGCACGAGTTCAAAAACAAAGACACTGTATTCCCACTGCCTATTGCTGTAAGACGCGCAAGCCGGCAGTGGGAATGAGCAATCAGAAAGGAGGATCATATGTTGTGGACAATCGCTGTGATACTGATAATTTTGTGGGCACTCGGGTTGGTGTCTGGCTATACGCTGGGTAATTTTATTCATGTCCTGCTGGTCATTGCCATTATCGTTATACTGGTGCAAGTCATTCAGGGGCGTAGAGTTACATAAAAGATTTTCTAATTTGAGCGTGCCCGGATAGTTCTATTAACGTTGCAATCTATAAAGAGGAGAAGAAAAATGAAAAAAGCTATATCATTGACAATACTAATGGTTGTTGGATTAGCCTTGTTTTTGGGCTGCGCAAGCGCTCCACCGCTGCGCACAGAGGCGTCAGCGTCGGGAATCAGCGCCGCCGAGGAAGCCGGGGCAGCTAAAGTGCCGCAAGCTTCGCTTCATTTGCAAATGGCCAAGGAAGAACTGGAACTCGCGAAGAAGCTGTCCGCGAAACACGAGAAGAAAGAGGCCGCGTCGATGCTGTTGCGGGCTGAAGCCGACGCCGAACTGGCTATCGCGCTCTCTCATGGTGATGCCGAGAAGTC
>DASVJT010000079.1:0-5482 GCA_036385775.1 archaeon | reverse complement strand
GTCTCTCAAAACTTCACGTCCGGGGATCGGGTGGTGGTCTGCGCCTCTTACGGCATGAATGTAGGTGCCAACACCATGACCTTGGCCGCCCAGAAGATAGATATGACCATTATCCCAATGGGGCGCTGCACCTTCCCAGTAAATGTAATAACCAAATATCACCCCACCGGGATCGTGGGTAGCGTCTTTAAACTGCTTCGTTTGGCAAAAAGGATGGAATCAGAGGGATTGGACCCGCGGGCATCCAGCATAAAACGTTTAGTAGCTGGTGGAGAGAGCTTCGCCGATGAATCACGGGCGTTTCTGGAAGAAGTCTGGGATGTGCCAGTTTATAACAACTACGGCAGCACCGAGGGGACCATTTGTGGGGAGTGTCACGAGAAGGCGGGTTTACACGTGCCCGAGGACCTGGTGCACCTGGACGTTTACGATCCTACTCTGGAAAGCTTTGTGGAAGACGGTGAATGTGGTAGGATCGTATTAACCACGCTGTTGCCCCCTGGGGGCAAGACCGGGACACTGTTGTTGAATTACGACACGGAAGATACCACTGCGGTGATATCCCGGGACCAGTGTCCATGTGGCCGGACCCACCTGCGGATCATGCTCCCTCAAAGGGAAGCCGAGACGGTGTGGGTGGCGGGTACACCCTTTAACAGGGTGGATATGGAAAAGGGCGTATTTCAGCGGGAAAACATGGATTATCTAACGGGGGAGTATGAGGCTTTTCTTTATGGCGATGCTGAGGAAACCACCCTCCAGGTCAGGATGGAATGTTTAGATACCAGCAATTGTGAAAAGGAGTTAGTCAAGGAAAATTTCCTGAGAAGTTTCCTGCAGTACAGAACACTCCTCTCAGAAGCTCACCAGGACGGTACCTTTAACATCCTATTTGAGTTTACTAAACCAGGCGGCCTAGAGTTCTACCGGATCAGGGGACGACCAAAGCGTTTGGTGGACCGACGCTGAGAGTAACTCAAAAAGCGAAGGGAGCGTTTCTGAAAGCGTATCGATGATAGATTTAAAGGGACACATCGATACCCCTTTGGGATAGATATTCCTGACTTCTCGGACACTAAACGTGCGGAAGTGAAAAACTGAAGCAGCCAGCAATATGGTGGCACCACCGTCTTTAACTGAATCGTAGAAATGTGACAGTTCTCCCGCTCCGCCAGAGGCGATGACTGGAACGTTAACGGCATCGGCGATAGCTCTCGTGAATTCCAAATCGTAGCCATCTTGGGTTCCGTCATAGTCCATACTGGTAGGGAGGATCACATCTGCACCCTCTTTCTGGTACAAAGCGGCACTTCTACAGGGTCACCGGCGTCTTTTAAGTCCACAAAGTGCACACCCTTCACGACACGGCCGTCCTTCATATCGAGGCACGGTATTATCTTCACGGTTTTCATGATTTCAAATCCTCAATGTATTAATCTCAATTTGATATGAATTACCCTGTCGTAATATCAGGAGTTGTAAAATCTTTTGCAAAGCTTGATTAGAACTATATTAAAGTCCTCTTACCAGTCCACTTTATCCCCTTCAGGGGCCACTTCTCCCCAAAACGTTTTTCCTTTTATTCCTTTGGCGACGTTGCAACTTCAAATCGGCAAAGTAATAAGCACTCTAACAGTCATAAGCTGGTTGATTCCATGATCAAAAAGACTGCTATGCTGCTGATCGGTGCCCTCTTGACCGTTTCGGTGTTGACGTCGGGCTGCACTTTAAATGTCGGAAACACGACTACTTCTCCTACGTCGACAACGTACTCAAGTACGAAAGGCTTCTCGATTAATTACCCGTCCGACTGGGGCAACCCACAGGTTAACAGCGAGTTCGTTGGCTTTGCGACGCCGACTAAGAATGAGTCTGAAAACCTAAACGTTCAGGTTATGAACCTCTCAGCGAGTGACACTCTCGAAACCATAACGGACGATGTTATATCAAATGCGCAGGACTACAATAACTTTAATGAAATTTCGGCGCACAACGCGACGCTTGCTGGGCTCCCTGCTTATAAGATCGTTTTTACAGCAACGACAAATAACGGTGACCAGCTAGAAGCACTTCAAATTTGGACCGTAAAAGACGACAAAGCATACATCATTACATACAAAGGTGCCCCTGCTAACTACGACACTTACCTAAGCACTGCGCAAAAGATGATCGATTCGTTCCAGATAAATTAGTGCATCTGGTTGTGATTACAAATCCCCTCGCTTAGCGTAACTTGATTCTTTGCTAAATGGTGGTCGATGAACAAAACAAAGGCAGTGCCATTCATTGGTATCGCTATATGCTTTTTAGTCGTGCTGACTGCAGGCTGCACATCTAACGTTGGGAACCAAACGCCATCAGCTCCGACAAACACATATGATAGCGCGAAGGGCTTCACGATTACGTACCCGTCAGACTGGATAAAGGACGTGCCAAAAAGTGGTCCGATTTCAGTGCTTTTTCGGATGCCAACGAACAATCCGTCAGAGAATCTTAATGTGCAAGTGTGGAATCGCTCTGCAAACGAGACGCTTGACAACAGGACAGCTAGCATTCTTGCGGCCGTGCAAGATTTTTCAAACTACACGGAGATTGCAGCGGGAAACGCAACCTTAGGAGGCATTCCGGCATATAGAGTCTCTTATGCGGCAACTTATGATGGGGCCTACCTAAAGTTCACCCAAATATGGACGATTCAGGACGGAAAGGAGTACCTCATCACGTACAAAGCAGATCCTCGAGACTTCGACACCTACGCAAGTACTGCACAGCAGATGATCGACAGTTTCAAGATTAAGTAGCACGGTCTGATTGTGATTATCATTCCTTGCGAAACTTAAGAGGTTTTTTGAGCCGTGCAAATGGCGACCCCGATGACGGGGCTATGCACAAGTGCGTCCTTCTAGGTGCGGCGGTTACATATTCCGGCAGTATCATAAATGACTATGCGCACGTTCAGCATGTGTAAATATAGCTCATAGTTTGTAATACGGAGTATGTTTAATGAGTGAAAACGAAAACCGACGCTGTGATTGGCAACACTGTTTCATAGGCGACGGATCCGGCATCTTGTCCGAATCGTGTGATAATTGCACTAAGCGCATCGACGCGCTAAAATGCGACTTGTTCGAACTGATACCAAATGACATCTTAACAACGAAGAAGCGATGTTTTCATCATTCGGCTTTAGAATGGGTTGCCGAGTTTATTCCGATAGAGCGGATAAAATGAGCGGACGACAAACCATGCCCATTGTGGGTAGAGTAGCGTCTTGACTCACCCATATCAAGAGAAATCGTAGATTGAGCCCCTATCGCCTTTGCCCCTTTGTAAACTCGCTGCCTTCAAAACGCGGGAGTTCTTCACCATGAAAGTACGCTGGCGGACGATCAGATACTCGATCCGCTTTTCTCCTGTCCAGGTCCTCAACATACAACCTGAGCTTCTCGCAACAAGTCTCTAGCTCTTTTACGCGTCTTTCTAAGGCAGCTATACCTTCGATGTTCGTCTCTTCACCTCCGCACAGTAGTAATTTTCACGTTCATGTTACCACGTGCAATCTAACATACTTGACGCTATCGAATAAATAAAGCTAAAGAGGCGAGCACACGTTTTTGTATTAACAAGTCGCACCCTGTTTCAGAATGGAACCTCTCATAACGACGAAACCGCCTGGTCCTAGCGCTGTCGCGGTCCTGAAAAGGGACGCTGAGGTGATCTCTCAGTCCATGGCGCGGCATTACCCGCTCGTGCTCGAGCGCGCGCAGGACGTTAATTTGTGGGACGTTGACGGAAATCGGTACCTCGACTTCACGGCTGGCTTTGCCGTAATGAATGTGGGGTGGAATCACCCTAAGGTTGTCAATGCCATTCAGCAGCAGGCCATGCTCCTCACTCACGGGGCGTTCTTAGCCTTTTGCTCAGAAACGCCGGTCACGTTTGCACAACGGCTCACGGGATTCCTACCTCCCAGTCTCGACCGCGTCTCCCTTACGAACTCGGGGGCGGAAAGCGTTGAGGCGGCGATGAAGCTCGCACGATATCATACAGGGCGAAAATACTTTATTGCGTTCTCGAACGGGTTCCACGGACGCACCTACGGAGCGCTCAGCCTCACTTCTACAAAGGTAATCCAGAGGGCAGGATTCGGACCGTTCTTGCCGGTTCTGCACGCGCCGTTTCCTAACCCGTATCGCCCGCAGGGATGTGAATCAACTGACGTGTCGCTCGCTGCACTAGAAGATATATTTAAAAGGGAAGTTCCAGCTGAAGAGGTTGCAGCAATCTTCGTTGAACCGATCCAGGGAGAAGGAGGCTACATTATCCCGCCTGAGCACTTTTTGCAGGAGATCCGCGCGCTCTGTAACGAGCTTGGGATCTTGCTCGTCGTCGACGAAGTGCAGACAGGTTGCTATCGGACGGGCACGTTTCTCGCTTCCGAGCAGTTTGGAGTAACGCCAGACATCATCTGCCTCTCGAAGGCCATTGGCGGCGGTCTGCCACTTGGGGCAATGGTTGCCTCTGAGGAGGTGACGACATGGTTGCCCGGGTCGCACGCTGGCACGTTTGCAGGAAACAATGTTGCGTGTGCGGCGGGTCTGGCCGTGCTCGATATTCTGAGTGAAGAGGGAATTGGGGCCCAGGTGATTGATGCAGGACAGCACTTGTTGCAACGCCTCAATGAACTACAACAGGACTACGACCTCATCGGAGATGTGCGCGGGATGGGGCTCATGGCGGCAATCGAACTTGTTCACAGTAAGGAAACGAAGGAGCCTGCGACAGAAGAACGGCGGGTCATCCTCAATGACGCGTTCGAAAACGGCTTGACCTTGCTGCCAGCGGGGGAATCTGCGATACGATTTTGCCCCCCGCTGACGATAGAAAAAGGCGACATTGATAAAGGGGTTGAGATCCTTCGCCGCTCGTTTGAGAGGGTTGGTTAGCGTATTTCTGCGGTCAGAGCGTTCGATTCTATAAAAACCTAGTTTTCGGCATCGTAAGGGCTTTTCATATTTCGTGTCAAGTGAGCAAAGCAGCGTCTCGACCACTACTGGTGGTGGCCAGATAGTCAATTCAAAAATAATCAGTCCGTTTGACTTGAGGGCTTGGCTTGGTTAGATTAAGGCGCCTGTAAGGGTTGGCCGGGCTGGTCGGTTTCCCAGCTCTAGGACACGAGTCTCTCACTACCGGGAAGTTGATGGGACCCCACCCAAGTTCTCGTTAATCAACCTTCTTGAATAACATCATCGAGTATTTTTCGTTGTACACGCCTGGCAGAAGCTCGACAAAACAGACTCCAACTTTTTCACCGTTTTGGTCGTAAACCCATGCAAGCTGTTCGTAATATCCTAAGTTCACTTGCCCTTTCATCAAAGGCGTGATGGTATACTCTTCTTCTTTTAACCCCCTAACTGAGAGCGTCCAACCAGTCGAATACTTATTGCCATCTGCAGTGATAAAATCAAGCGGTTTGACTTCA
>DASVJT010000078.1:0-2622 GCA_036385775.1 archaeon | reverse complement strand
TGTCATCATATCTGCAACCAGCATAATATGCCTCACGTCAACAGTCAGTCCTTGTTCGCGTAATGTGCTCATTGCCTCCTCGATGATGGAGTTCCGTGCTGCTTCTACACCAAAAACCTCAGCCATCTCATTGATGTTGTTGGTCTTCGTCCGGGCAGAGTCAATATGTTCCAGTACGATCACTTTTTTTAAGGACGATCCTTCTGTATAGAGGACATATTCTTCGCGCTCTTTTCTCACGACAACCCGCTTTATATCTTCTACTCCTTTGATGACCATCGCTTTGACTTTTTCCACGACTTGAAGCAGCGCGCGGTAACGCTTGGCATCTGGAATCAGCATGATGCTAGTCCCGTCAATCCGAACGTCAACGTCCTGAAGCATCTCAAGTTTGGACACAACAGAATCAAGATCAACGTTTCGTTGCTGCAACGCCCGGTCATCAAATTCCAAGTAGATCTGCATCTCGTCTGTGTCAGTGAGGACGTCTGCGATGTCGCTAACGTGCGTCGCTTCGATTTCCCAGCCAAGTTGTAAAGCTTTATCGCGATCAGTTGCGCTTTCCTCATCGAGGAATATTGTCATCATAGGTGTATCGGGTACTTTTCGGGCATCGACTATTTCTATGAGCCTTGGAAGGCCCAGCGTGACATTTATGTCGGCGACTCCTGCGTAGTGAAAAGTCCTCATTGTCATTTGTGTTCCAGGCTCTCCAATCGACTGGGCAGCTATGGTTCCAACAGCTTCGCAAGGCTCTACTTTTGATCGCTTGTAGACATTTTTTGTTATGTCTAGGACCTCATTTATTTCATCGTCGGAAAGTTTTAAGCCCCCCAACTCTGCAAAAAGATCATTTTTCACATTTAAGGGCAATGTGAGTTTGTTTATAGCTTCTTGAAGATCCATTAAACTCACCTACTCTCGCGCTTTTCAATGACGTTTTGCACGATTTTATGGACGTTCACCGATTTGCCATAGTCACTTCTGGTCGGGTCAATTCCATCTTCACCGTATACGAACTGAACTAATTTTTCTCCAGCTCGCACAGTTCCGTCATATTCTACTTCTAAGTCCTGTAGCGCGTTTATCAGTCTTCTTTGCAGATATCCAGACGATGATGTTCTGACAGCGGTATCAACGAGTCCTTCCCTTCCTCCAATAGCGTGAAAGAAGAATTCTGTCGGCGTCAGGCCTTTCTTGTAGCTCGATCGCACGAAACCGCGCGCATCAGCCCCAAGATCACCTTTTCGAAAGTGAGGGAGCGTCCTATCGTAATATCCTCTTTTTATACGTTCACCTCTGACCGACTGTTGTCCAACGCTGCCTGCCATCTGCGTAAGGTTCAACATCGATCCTCGTGCGCCGGAAACAGCCATTACGACAGCGGAATTATCAAGCGCAAGCTCTCCAGCAAACCCGAGGTTCTTTCCTGCAATCTCACCTGCTTTATCTCTTGCTTTTCCTAGTTCTTGCATTATCTTCATTTCTAGGGTCTCGTTAAGGGTTCGACCAGGCATTGATTCAAGCTCACCGACTTCATACGCATTTATGAGGGCCCCGACGTGCCCTTCCGCTTTTTCTATGATCTCTTCTATTTCTAGCTGCGCCTGTGGCGAAACATCTTCGTCGTCAATTCCGAAGCTAAAGCCGAACTTCATGATGCTTCGTATCGCAAGCTTAGTTGCGTTATCTATAAACCGAGAAGCTTCTTGAAAGCCGGTATCAGCGTATTCGCGGATTATCCCGTCAAGTATTGCGCCGCTAAAGGCTCCAATAGACTTTTCGTCAATTATGCCACAAATCAAGTCACCTTTTTCAATCTTAACGTATGCGTCTATGTCACAATCGGACTTTAGACATTCTGCGTGCATAACGCACTTTTTAGCTTTTAGCGTCAGACTCAACTGCTCAGGGACTATTTGACTAAAAACCTGCTTGCCTGTATAGTAGCTTACCCCGTCTTCTTCAACTGCAGGACTGGGAAGCGGTTTTTCGACATCACACGTCCTTAGAAGTTCATAGAATTCGGTTTTCGTAAACTTCGTGCCTTTTTGAGTGAGAAGAAACAGTCCTGAAATATGGTCATGTATCCCACCTATAATTGGGCCGCCAAACCTCGGAGATAATATGTTTTCTTCTACTTGCATGAGGATTCGAGCCTCTGCGCGCGCTTCTTCTGTTTGAGGTACGTGCAGGTTCATCTCGTCACCGTCGAAATCGGCGTTATAAGGCGGGCAGACTGCAGGATTAAGTCGAAAAGTCTTAAAAGGCATTACTTTGACCCTATGAGCCATAATGCTCATTCGATGCAATGACGGCTGTCGGTTAAAGAGGACCAGGTCTCCGTCTTTTAGTTGTCTTTCCACGATCCACCCATTTTCCATAGTTTCAGCGAGCTCGTCCTTGCTCTTTTCAGTGATCTTTACACGTCTGCCGTCAAGTCGTTTGATATAATTTGCCCCTGGATGGTTTTCCGGGCCCCGCTTAACATATTCCTGCAATTCGACAGCATTCCTCGAAGTCACAATGATAGGTATTGTCATCTCGCTGGCTATAGTTTCAGGAACCCCAACTTCGTTTACGCTCAAGTTTGGATCAGGCGAAATCACGGTTCGTGCTGAG
>DASVJT010000077.1:0-1605 GCA_036385775.1 archaeon | reverse complement strand
AATTGCAAGCAGAAGCTTGCAAATAACACTCACCACGATTAGAAATAGTTGAAACGTCTGTTATTACCTCTTTAGCTTCTGCTTTTTTTGAAGGAGTTGACGATATATATGCAAAATTCTGACACTACAAAATACGTTATTTATGCTGATATACACACTGATGGCGTCGTCGAGAAGCCTGACGTCGTAGGGGCGATTTTTGGACAGACAGAGGGGCTACTTGGAGACGATTTAGACTTACGAGAGCTTCAAAAAACCGGTAGGATTGGGCGCATCGAAGTCAACATTAGCTCTAAAAGCGGCAAGTCCGATGGGAATGTTCTCATCTCATCCTCTCTGGATAAGATAGAAACATCGATACTCGCAGCGTCGTTGGAAACTATCGACCGCGTTGGACCATGTATAGCGAGCATTACTGTTGCCAAGATTGAGGATGTGCGGGCATCGAAGCGACGTCAAATCGTAGACCAGGCAAAAAACATACTTCTTAACAAGTTTGACGAAAGCCTTCCTGAGAGCCAAGAACTTACAGAATCGGTTAAGCAAGCTGTACGAGTCGAAGAATTAGCTTCATACGGAAAAGAAAAACTACCGGCAGGCCCCAATGTTCAGGATTCTGACGCAATATTAATCGTAGAAGGGCGGGCCGATGTTCTAAATCTACTTAGATGTGGCATCAAGAACACTATAGCTGTTGAGGGAACGAATGTTCCCAAAGCGGTGATTGATCTAAGTAAGAAGAAGACAGTTACGACGTTTTTAGATGGTGATCGGGGAGGCGAACTAATTCTAAAGGAACTCCTGCAAACGGCTGACGTTGATTACGTCGCATACGCGCCTGAGGGGAAGAGCGTTGAGGATTTGTCTCAGAAAGAGATTGTAAAGGCGCTGAGAAACAAAATACCTATCGAGCAAGTGCTTGAGCAGAAGAGCAAAAGGAAGCCCCCACAAAACGTTCGGAAGGGACCAGAACCAGCGCCGCACGTAGCGGCAGTGGAAGCCAGCGAGCCGTCTTCCGTTGAAAAAAGCTTTAAAAGCTATACTGAGGCGCTTAATGGTACATTGAACGCATTTTTGCTCGACGCTGAGGGGAAAGTTTTAAAAGAGGTGGAAGTGCGTAATCTTGTTAGTGCTCTCAAAGAGTCAAACGGTCTTGTTAAGAGCGTCGTTTTCGACGGAGTAATTACCCAGCGCATTCTTGATATTGCGGCAGAAAAGGAGCTTAATTACCTAATAGGCGTTAAAATCGGCAACGTTGTGAAAAGACCGTTGTCGGTCAAAGTACTTACGACCGCAGATATCCAATAGCTTAACACTGCGGGACTGTTTTTACAAGTCCCGTATCTACCCTTTTTTTATTTGCTATTATTGCGTAAAGAAACCACTATCTTTAAATATAGTTTTTCGGAAGCAATCTTCCTACATAAATACTTTATACATCTTGATTTTAACCAGTTTAGCGTCTAACGACACCGAGGTAAGGCCCATGCATAAAGAGGAACTAATTCAATTACATACGCTTTTAGTTCGCGTTAAGAACTATTTTGAAGAACACACATTTTGCACTGGTGAGTTTGAGCGGTACACTGCGCTTCATATTGGCCC
>DASVJT010000076.1:0-2549 GCA_036385775.1 archaeon | reverse complement strand
AACGAGGGAAAGAACTTGCACATAGGAGCGTGCGAGGCCTGCAGCTTCGAAATCATCTCGCCTCGTTCGACCTTCTCGACAAGTTGCTGTAAGGTTCCATGTAAAACGATATCTTGACTCTCGTTGTTCACCATGTATCTCTCAATGCTTATTTCGCATGCCTTGAAAACTCGTGAGCGTGTCTAACGCACCGGTAATTGAAATCGTTATACTCATGATAATCTGCGTTCTAAACTGATAAAGGTTGGCCGTTCCTGCAATGTGAGCGTGATTGCCAACCTAGAATAGAGCGACTCTGTCGTTAAGCAAATTTCGACGTAACAACAAACTATTCCTGTTATGTATATCGGTCCGGTTTAGCGGTTCGTTTCAGCTGAAAACTCGTTCTTCTCGTCTTCACGGCCTGTTCCCACGTTTTTTTATCGAACTTCATACGAGGTACGGCACTCCTTACAAAAGCTTGGCAGCCCAAGCCATTCTCGCGCTCGGCCTCTCGCTATTCGGAGGGCTCAGTCAGCTGATCCTCTTTTCGACGTTCAACCTTGCTTTCGTGTATCTCACCACCTGTGCAGTTGTTCTCGCGTTGCGAGAGCGAGGACGAATTAAAGCCGGCCGCACCCTCATTGAAAAGATGACAGGGCCGATCGTTCCCATTGCCGGCATACTAGTGTCTGCACTTCTAATATTCGAAAGCGGCATTACAACGGTTGTTTTGGGGCTCGTAACTATCGCGATAGGAATTCCCATTTATGCATTCTATTCGCCGCACAGCGAGATGGAAATGGTCAAAGCAACTTTTTACTCGACTGAAGCTATGCTATCGCAAGTTACACGAACGCAGCGGGTCTTTCTCGGGTATTTGTTACGGATCGTAACCAAACGCCGCTAAAAACCACCCTATCAACCATTGTTGCAGCTGGAAAGCCTTAAGCTATGTCTCGTACACTTTGTATGTCTAATTTCTGTTTCCGAAAGCACTAGACGCAAAAAAGGACGAAATGCATGAAAGCGAAGTTCGCTGCAATCGTTGCGCTTCTTGTTATCGCGTCGCTATCCGTAGCCGGTTGCACGAAGCTGACCACAAATACGACCGCGCCAGCGATGCAGCCCGATCAGCAGCTTACGCAATACATTGAGAATTACAATACCACGTTGAAGAATGAGCATCCAAACAATTTGACCGCTTGGCTAGTGACGCCGATAAACAGAACCTCTGCTCAAATACAAGATGCATGGACAGATGCTACAACCAGCACCAACGCAGCAAACCTAACCTATAGTGAAAATATCACCGTCATGAGATTCGGCTCTCCTAACGAAGCTACGACGTACGTCAACGGTCACAACGCTGGTTATCGCTTAGTAGCTACCTCATATCCGAGCAAATTCAGTCCAGAAGCGAGCCAGCGCGCAAAGGGAAACGCGACGACTATCTATAACATATATACTACCGGCAACGGTGTAGGGGCCCCAAGTAAACAGATTATTCTGATTGACCAATACGTTTGGATCGGCGACTTTCAAAACTTACCGTCTGCTGCGTGACAGGCTGACAATAGCTTAGCCTCCCACGCTCTCTTCAGTCTGATTCTCCGCCAGATATCAACAGAAGATGTTAAAGATCGAATGAAGAGCGACTACTTTATGATAGCAAACCTACACTTTTGTCGCTTAGACTGCTGGTTAAATTCCGCCGACCTGACCGCAGACGTGGGGGGCTTTAATTCAACTGTTTCACTTGAGAATTAGCTCTTCGATAGCACGTCTCTTTCGTGGATTTGGGGTCTCATCAGGGTAACCGAGCGGCAGTAAAGCAACAACGTGGATGCTATTTTTCCAGCCAAAGATGGTTTTGATTTTCTGTTCGTCTAGCATTCTCACCCAACAACTTCCCAAGCCAAAATCCAATGCCCTTAACACAATATGCTCAATGGCAATTGCAACGTTGAAAGCGATGCCTGGCGCGAGCTCCTGGATATTCACAGTTTTAAGTTGTTCGGCTCGTCCACGAAGAACGCGCAACATTGTCGCCTCAAGCGCCCCCTCCTTTCCAAATTCCTGACTTCTAGCCTTGATTCCTTCAAAATAGCCTTGCAGGTCTGCACAACAAACTAACACGACGGGGGCCTGCGCAACAAATGATTGGCGATAGGCAGCTTCAGCCAGTTTCGCCTTTGTGTCGTCGTCTGAAACAATCTTAAACCGCCATGGTTGTGTATTTGAAGCTGATGGTGCTAGTCTCGCTGCTTCGATCAGTGCCATTATTTGCTCATCTGGCACGGGTTTCCGCTTAAATTTCCGTATACTGCGTCTTTTTTCAATAGCGTCCTTTGTCGGTAAATTTAGTGGCCCTATATCGCTAAGGTTTCCCTCGCTTTGTATGTCCTTCATCGCTTTAGAATCTGACCTAAATATTAAAAAAGTCTATCGGACTCAAATCAGCCAAAGCATAGAGGATACTGCAGTTATCGCTGTCTAATGATGCGTCTTACAGATTACTTGTGCGCGTGCTTTGCCGGCCAAAGTCAATCGGGCTCTATTCGGGATAG
>DASVJT010000075.1:0-4099 GCA_036385775.1 archaeon | reverse complement strand
TATGATATGCTAGCCCTCATCGGCGCTAAAAGTAGATACGTTATAAAGCGTGTGTTTCCAAAAGAGGGGGGCAAGTTGCCGTCCGACGAGCCAGTCGCAGCTGTAAGTACCGAGAAGCTGTATGAAATCGCAGGTGAATACGTAGGTAAGGACGACCCAGTAGCGCTCGTGCGGGCTCAGTCTGGACTGCCAGCCCTCGGCGAGGTTATCGAACCATGGACGTTCCCTCATCTTGTTAGTGGATGGATGCGAGGCAGTCATAATGGCCCGGTCATGCCAGTCGCCTTTGAAAACGCTAAGTGTACTCGCTTTGATGGTCCTCCGCGTGTCGTCGCGGCTGGATTTCAGATAGCCAACGGGAAGTTTGTTGGACCTGTGGACCTTTTCAATGATCCTGCATATGATGCAGCTCGTGATGAAGCAAATGTGATTGCGAACTACATGAGGCGACACGGACCTTTTGAACCTCATCGGCTCCCGCTTCAGGATATGGAGTATACGACGCTTCCTAAAGTGCTCAGGAGGCTTGAGGACAGGTTTGAACGCGTGGACTGACTTACGAAAGGAGAATACCAAGGAAGGTTACTGGGACTCAATCACGTTTTTGGAAATGAAATAAAAAGACTAAAAACGGATGGTCTAGAGGTTCATTTGACGAAGGCGAAGAAAATCGCGCCTTCGCGCATAGACTTTCGACCGATTTGATGAGCCAATCCTTTATTTGCTGTCACGGTTGTGAAAAATGGGGGTGTGTGGTGGAAGAATTTAAGCTAACTGCAGACAGTATGAGCGGCGATTTGGTCCCGATTGCACTAGCGGTTCACGCTATCTTAAGTGGTTTGCCAGTCACTATTCGCAGCAGGAACAATCTTGGCGTTCAAGTTGAAGAAGGCGCAGTAAAAAGTCTGAGCTATACGGGGCAGATACTCGAGAGAGTGCTCGTTGAGAACAAGGTGATAAAGACGCGACCTGAGGTGGGGGACTACGCAAATGTGCCGGTTATTGTCGCTCCAATTCGAGATAGTGCAGGTTCAGCAATAGCCGCCATTGGGGTTGTTGATGTCACCGGGATTTTCGATATAGCTGATTTTATGAGCCAGCAATCGCAGATTATAAGCCAAATGCATTATTGCGCCGTGCCCTCTGAAAAGTCGTAGCGGAACCGAGGCGATCGATATAGAAGAAATATGGATTGAGAAATACCGCCCTCGTAAGCTAAAACAAGTTATCGGACAAGATCACGTCGTTAAGAGACTTGAATCCTATGTTAAACTAAAGAACCTGCCGCATTTAATGTTTGCAGGGGCTGCGGGGACGGGAAAAACCAGCGCAGCAATCGCTTTGGCTCACGAACTTTATGAAGATGAATGGCAAAGCAATTTCACTGAACTAAATGCTTCTGATGAACGGGGTATCGAAGTTGTCCGTAACAAAATTAAAAATTTTGCCAGAACAGCTCCTGTTAATGCACCTTTCAAAATTATTTTTCTGGACGAGGCTGATTCGCTCACGCCAGACGCTCAGTCGGCCTTGAGACGAACAATGGAAAGTTACAGTAGGTCGTGTAGATTCATTTTGTCGTGCAACTATTCTAATAAAATAATTGAACCGATACAGTCGAGATGCGCCGTTTATAGATTTACACCTCTCGATCCGAATGATGTTCAGGCACAGCTACGAAACATATCTAAAGAAGAACACGTAGGTATAAGCGAAGAAGCTTTAAAAGCCATTAGTAATGTAGCCAGCGGAGATCTACGTCGTGCGATTAATACTTTACAGTCTGCAGCTTCTATTGGAGAGGAGATCGATCGGGAAACGATCTATCAAATAACTGCAACTGCCAATCCACAAGCTATTGAAGACCTTCTATCCGCGTCTGTTGAGGGAAAACTATCAAGCGCCCTATCTTTTTTGGACTTGCTTCTTTTAGAACAGGGACTTTCTGGTACGGAAGTAGTAACGCAAATGCACAAAGCACTCTTAGATCTTAATATCCCTGACCAGTTGAAAGCTCAGTTAATAAATAGTGTTGGAGAGACTGATTTCAGACTCAGTGAAGGCACTAACGAGACGATACAACTAGAAGCACTCATAGCAGAATTTGTGTTGTTAAGTCAAAGAAATCTGCCAGCGCCCACATAGAAAAGAACCTCTCTTACGGCCTTAAAACCGCCGAATTCTTTTTTAGACTTGAGTTTGGGTTGGCGCCAGCATCAGACGCAAGCGTTAGCAGGATGTCAGCAGGATGTGCACGTAAAAGTGGTTTATAGTAGGATTTAACGAAAAACTTTCAAGATCTATTACATTTGGCGAAGCCTTTCACCTGTACATTTTTGTAGATAATCAATCGTTCGAAGCCACAGAAACCTTGAAATAACAAATTTCTTATAGGAACCCTTATCAACCATTCAAGTTAGGTTGTTTACATATGAAGTGGCAAGGAAAGTCCGTGCGCCTCAGTACAGGGGGTAGAATTAAGCATTCTGTAGGTAAGAAAAAACACGAGATGGGTAGGGAGTCGACACTTACTCAGCTTGGAGAAACGAGAAAGAAACAAATCTTCGGGTTCGGTAGTAACTCAAAGACACGGCTTTACAAAGGTTCTCATGCTAATGTGACCGACAGTTTGACGGGCAATACCAGCATAGCAGATATCGAAACAGTCGAACTTAACGGTGCCAATAGAAATTACGTCAGACGAAACATTATAACAAAAGGTGCGATTATTCAAACGACATTAGGAAAGGCTAAGGTTACTAATCGGCCAGGTCAGGATGGATCAATTAACGCCGTTCTAGTAGCCGAATAATTTTACTTGTGAGTTTTATTAGGTAGCTTGATATTTCTGCAGATTATCGACAAATTCTTTTATACCATGTCCAGTTCTTACGCTCATTTGAATCTGTTTCACTCGCGGGGCAATTCGCTTCATATCGCTGCGCATGCGTGTCACACTTGCTCCCACTGCCTCAGCTAAGTCGATTTTGTTGATAATTCCAATATCACTTACTCTAAAGATCATGGGGTGTTTGTTCACTACATCATCTCCCTCGGTGACACTCACTACGACAATTCTTGCATCTGTACCAAGTTCAAAATCTGTTGGACATACCATATTGCCAACATTCTCGATGAAAAGCAGGTCCAACTCGTGGAGAGGTAACTTAGTTAAAGCGTGTCCTACGATGTGTGCATCGAGGTGACATTCTGTTCCGGTGTTTAGGTTTACAACCGGGATATGCAGCGCTTTCATTCGGAGAAAATCATCTTCACCAACGACATCACCTGCGATTGCACCGATTTTTAACCCCTTGCGCTCCAGTATAGGCACGACCTTTTCTATAATAGAGGTCTTTCCTGAGCCGATAGATCCTAGAATATCAAATGCTTTAATGTTGTTCTCTCTTAGCAACTCTAAGTTGTGAGTCGCTTCTTCTTTGTTACGTTTTAGAATATCGCGGCCCACCTCTATCTCAACCTTGTGCATAGGTTTTAATGGCTGGTTCGACAATATTAAAATGTCTACTGTTGACGGCTATTGCACAATGGCAAAGAACTCAAAAAGAATTATCTGGCCGATTTACCTAAACGCGCATAAAACGCGCAAAGATGGCCGAGTCCTGGCAAAGAAAGACTCAATAGGAGCACCAGGCATAGATGAAATCATGCAAGCAGCACGGGAATTGGGACTAAATCCTTCTTGTGAATATGAAAAAATGCACCCTAAGTCTTGGTGGGACTATAAAGGCCAAGTGCATATAGAATTAGACGGCAACAAGCGAGACGCGATGAGGCAAATTGCGCACAAAATAAAAGCAATGCGAGCCCAGCACGACAGTTGAGCGGATGACTAAACGAATAGAGTTTCATACGCACACCATTTTGAGCGATGGTGTGCTTCTTCCAAGTGAATTAATACGGCGGGCATACGTCGCGGATCACGAAGCGATAGCGCTTACAGATCACGTTGACTTTTCTAACATAGATTCAGTAATACGCTCGACAAAACGTGCTGCTGAGGGTTCTAGCGGTATTGAAGTGATTGTTGGGGCGGAAATTACTCATGTCGTCCCTGAAAAAATTCCAAAGCTTGTTC
>DASVJT010000074.1:0-2756 GCA_036385775.1 archaeon | reverse complement strand
ACATACGAGCGCGGCGTCGAACACGAGACGCTCAGCTGTGGAACGGGTGCCGTCGCCGCTGCTGCTGTTGCGAACCAGATGGGTCTGATCGGCACGAGGGTGACGGTCAACACGCTAGGCGGCTCTCTAAAAATTTCGTTGAAAAAAGAGGGTGCTTTTATGGAAGGGCCTGCAGAAATGGTCTATAAAGGTGCTTATCTGCTTAAGAAAGGTTAGGCATCTGTGAGCCCATCGCCATTAATTTTGAAATAAGTGTGTGCATCACGCGACAGTGTCGGATGTTTTTTTAGAATTGCACACCTACGCCCGCTATCGGTTTTTGCAAATTGCACAACGACTTTCGAAAGGTTATCAATTAGATACCCTGCAACGGGCAACACCTCGTCAGTTTCGATATCGGCGTAGACTTGGTTGGTTACAACCACGCCCAAATCTAATTTTTTAGCCAATCCAATTAGTAAAAGCAGTTGATTGACAAGAGCGTGCTGTAACGCGATTTCAGTGTTCTTTGACTGCTCTAATCGATAAAGCGTTGTTGCCGCGTCGAGAACGACAAGCCCTACATTCTCCTTTGCCACTTTCTTAATGTTGCGGAGCGTGGCACGCTGCTGATCAAAGCTTTTAACCTCGAAGACGAGCAGCCTCTGACCGATGGATTCCATGTCTGCTCCGGCGATTTGAGCGAACCTTTCACCTGGAAACTGGTCGGCAGCAACAAAGATGACGCGTTTTTCGCGTCTAATGACGTTAACAGCAAGTTGTATACCTAAAGTAGTTTTGCCGCTTCCTGGCTCTCCAAAAATATGTGAGACGGCTCTAGTAGGGAATCCGCCACCAATCAGGGCGTCTAGATTGTGGCAGCCGCTGGGATAAAGCATCAGTGTTTAGAACCTCAAAGCAAATCCGATCGAGAGAAACGACGCGTTGCTGTCAAACTATAGCCTAATGGGGAGTTAGGATTATAAAGGTTCGTCCCTCAAATATAAAATGGAGGGGCAAGAATTCATATCGCCCTAGCAACAACAGATTTCGCACTTTTCCAGGATATCACCAAAACGCTTCGCGAAAAGGGGCTTAAATTTGTAACTATTGCGCCGAGCGACGCGATAGGACGTGAAATCGGTGTCGTGATAACCTCTAAACAGGAGGCGAGCTCGATCACTTTTCCCAACGTCGTTGTAGCGTCAGATCCTGAGATGACGGTGAATAAAGCAATTAGAATTCTCCGGAATGGCGACTTGCGTGGGTGCGCCGTTATAGGCATTGATCCCGGAGAAGAGCCTGGGATAGCCGTTGTCTCAAATGGCATCGTCGAAGCAGTCTATCGTGTTCCATTGGGGCAAGTCGTTGGCGTAATTGAGAGAATTAAGCAGACATATTCTGACATACTAGTACGCATTGGACACGGGGCTCGTCTGGCAAGCGTGCATTTAGCAAACTCAATAGTAGCCCATGGGATACCGGTCGAACTCGTTGATGAAAGCGGCACTTCTCCGTATCTTGGAAAGGGCACAGGTGGGGCCGCTATCTCTGATATAGTCGCCGCTATTAATATCGCATATACGCAAGGAGCACTCGTGGGGCACCAAAAGGTTCTCCCTTCGAAGGGCGAGATCAGGTGGATTCAAGAAAGGAGCAGAGAACTCTCAGGAGGGCGAACAACGATCTCGAGACCGCTTGCGAAAAGAGTCGCGATAGGTGAAATAACGATTAATGAGGCGCTAACTGAGTATAAACACAAAAAACAGAACTAATCGTACTTACTTCTGTTTAGTTGAGTCCAAGCCTCTTGCTCAGCTACTCTTATGACGTGTTTGACAGGGATGCCGAGTCTTCTGGCAAGTTTCGCAGCTTCGCCAAACTCAGCAGCGACGTTCAGCACGGTGCCGTGTTGATCTGTTGCAATTTTAACGCTGATCGTGTGGAATTCGCTGCAGATACGAACCGTTACGGCTTCACTTCGCCTTAAGGCAATGAGTCTGTGACGTGTCGGCATGATCCGAACACCCAAACTGCCCGTTTCTTCGATTATCTTTTTTATCAATTTATGGGAGTCGGCGGGTCGGGCTATCACTTGGATAAGGTGCCCGGTTCTACTTTTTTTTCCAGTTGTGGGTATTATTGCGACGTCCAGAGCGCCTATTTCGAGGAGCCCCTCGATCAGATTGCCAAGCACCTCTCCTGTCACATCGTCCACGTTAGTTTCGAGCACTTGTACATCATCTCGAAGCAGACCCTCATCACTCTGGCCTAGCGTAGCACGAAGCACGTTTGAGTGAGAAAGGTCTCGAAATCCTGCGCCATAACCCACGCGATCAATGGTCATTTGGGGCAAAAAAACGTCTGAAGTTCCCGCAAAAAAGCCAAGAATAGCCGCACCCGTAGGGGTCAGCAGCTCTCCTTCCACAGGCCCCCCGCGTGTTATTAAGTGATGTTTGGCAAGTATTGCAGCAGTTGCAGGAGCTGGGATAGGGAGAAGCCCATGATCAGTCTCTAACGACCCTCCGCCGACAAATATTGGGGTTGTGAATATTGAATCAACGTTCAGAAGTGACACAGCCGTGCAAGCACCGACTATGTCTGCAATGGCATCTTGAGCACCTATCTTGTGGAATTTGAGCTCGTCTTTTTTCACACCGTGCGTCACTGCTTCTGCGTTCGCAATAATCTCAAATATCGCGTTCGCGTCAGCGACTATTCTTGAATTCAGCTTGCAAGATCTAAGCACGTTCATAAGCTCTCGATAAGCAAGCGGC
>DASVJT010000073.1:0-6858 GCA_036385775.1 archaeon | reverse complement strand
ACGCTCAAAGGGCAAAGCCCCTTGACGATCTTCGCTCCTGATAATGAGGCATTCAGTAACGTTCCAGCTGGCACACTCGACAGTTTGCTCAACAACAAGGAACAGCTGACTAGCGTTCTTACGTATCACGTGGTGGGCGGGACGCACTTGGCGGCCGATTTGGCCAAGCAGAAGACGCTCAAGACTGTTCAAGGTGGTATGCTCGATGTTCACGAACATCATTGGCTGCGGCACGGGATCAAGATAAACGATGCTATAGTAAAAGATGCTAACCTTGAGTGCACTAACGGTGTCATTCACATCATTGACGCCGTGTTAATGCCGGAGTAGCCCTCGACATGCGAACGCTAGGAAGCTGGGTATGAACACCTCGTTATAACCTGCCCCGCACAGGCGACAGTTTATTCGGAAGTGAACGATAGTATTCAAGAGCTACGGACGTTTTAGGCCTCGTGAAGGGCTTTAAAGCCCTTGTTTGAGGTTTGTATTTATTTCTTCTTCTGCGTGATATCGCCCTCTGTCGTCGAGTCATACGTACAGAACCTAATCTCTATCCAAATTACAACGCTGGCGTCTCCGCTGCGAAGACAGATTTGGTGCGTAGTATATTCTACTTCACATCCCACTAGCGCACTTTTCATACCCTCTTATGCATTTTGAAAAACAATTTTTTTGCCCTTATCGGCAGCATTGTGCTCGATTCTTATGAAAGGTATAAATCGAAGCGGCGCGTATAATTGATGTACGCTCTATAGGATGTGTGGTGGAAAAGGTAGCTGCCAACGGCTTTTGGAGTAGGGCTTTCTGAGCAGTAACATACCTCTGCTCTGAAGCATCGGGCGAATTCGCCTTGGCTCTCAAACGCACCATTGGTGGGGATCACTTTCGGGATCTACACATCCTATAGAGTTCAACCTCATTTTTTTGTGATGATTCGTTTAATTGTGCTTGTTGTTTCATTTTGAGCCTCACGCTCGTAGCTCAGCTTATTATAGATTCGATTCGTTACTTTCAGGTGAAACAAACGCACGATTCATAACAAGGTATTTAAAAAAAGCGCCTTCTTGTGAGCTCCAAACTCGTACCAAGCTCCGCAATTACACGCTTAGAAACAAGTGGAAACGCCTATAAACCGGCTACAGTCTTGTTTAAAGATAGAGACAGCGCGCCAGTCCAACGTGCATAACATAAGGATGATACCATCGGGTAGCAAAAGCGCTTCAACGAATGGTGGTCTATTTTATCGGTACCTTCACGCTCGCAACTCGTTCAGCTAACGGAACGACCGCCTTAAAAAGTCCATTCGAGAACGTCGCCGTTGCTTTTTTCGGATCAATCTTGATCATAAGTGCCCAGCTGCCCCTATACGTTATATCGTCTCGGGGTGCCGTCAGACAAAACCCGTTTTCCGTCGCTTCAAATTCAATATCCTCCTTATGTACGCCGGGGAGCTCCACTATAATGGTGTAGGTCTCCGTATCGTGATAGAAAACTGCTTCTGGTGCGACCGGAATTCGTTCAATTTTTTCAGCCACTGATGATCACCGGTGGAAGGTTCACTTCAAACGCTTAAATAGCTTAGCCGTGTTAAAGCCGCAAAACCAGCTTCTATTAACGTTCGCTGACTTCATCAAGCAAGAAGCGCCAAGACACTCATAGTGACCGTCATATAGCTTTGGTCACGCCGTTAGTGCACCTTTTGGACCGTGCTAGCCGTACTAACATCGTTTGACGTCATGTGCGCCCGTTAGGTGTTTCGATACGAGGGCCGAATAAAATTCGTAAGTAGTAGTTCCATCCTGACCAGAACTGGAAGCGTTTCTTTTTGACAGTTGCACCTCAAGCATCCACGCCATTACCGTGCCAGTGAGCCTGTCCTTGAACTCTCCCTTAAGTGTGAGGCTTTGCTTGGCGACGTAATACTTGTTGAGTTTGTAGATTAGCTCCTTGTCGCGTTGGCTATCGAAGCTAATTACCCCATAGGCGTCTTCCAATCCGGAAACCCTCGCCCTTGGCTCTTCAAAGTCTGACGACGAGAGCTCATCTTGCCTCACCGTGAAATTGACCGTACCGTGACCGGCGTGAGGCACCTCATTAAGACAAAAAACAACATCGCCAACGCTCTCAAAAACATTTTCTTGCATTTTAATCACCAGAATAAACTGCGTCGGATTCCTTAAGGCTACCGTAATCCCATATAAGAACTGGGTTTTGGTAACAGGCGATCGGAGCATCTAGTCGAATATAGTGAAGCTCCGAAACTGAAGCGCTAGTCAGCGCGAGTCACCCCTGCGGTTTGCGGGGGACTAATTTTGCTGCTTAGGCTATAAGAGGGACGGACCGTGCCGTTCTGTTTAGCACTCTCGGGTTATCAGCGACCCCTAGCATGATAAACGCGCCCCCCCTTCAAACTAGGTAAATTATTTTATGGGTACCTTGACGCCCTCCAGCCGTTCAGCGAGCGGTATGGTCACTTTAAGAAGGCCATTTTTGAACGTGCCCGTTGCCCCTTCCGGGTTGATGGTATGGGAGAGTGCCCAGCAGCCGGCATATTCGATATCGCCTCGGGGTGCCGTGAGACAAAAACCGTTCTCGCCAGCTTCAACTTTGAGGTCCTTCTTATCCACGCCGGAAAGTTCCACCATAATGGTGTAGTTTTTCGCATCGTGATAAAAAAATGCATTCGGTGCGACAAAAATGCGTTCTTTTTCAGCCAATAATATCACCGCGTAGCATTCCGTTTGAATGATTAAGTAGCTTTGCCGGGCTTAACACCAGAGAGCTCGCGCATCTCAGGTTTGATTGTATAGTTCCAATTTCTGCCCTGCTTATTCTATATGATACACATGGCCCTTATGCCGGCCTACTCAAGGCTGAGACGGTGTTTAGCGATATTGACTTGATGGTGGCTCCCTTTAATCATTAAATATCAGTATTTAGTATGCAAGTGTATCCATAAGCACGTCAAAAGCCGTAACGATACGATTAAATCAGAGACGCACAAGCGACTCAAGAACTGCGGAACGTTAGGCGATACGTTTGACAGTCTTATAAACGAGGCTTTGGATTGTCTGGAGCGAGAGAGAAACGGAGGCGATGATGGGTAAATAGCATCCGTTGCGAAAAAAGCTTGCACGAGAGTTATAAAACGTGAGGCTATGAAATTGAAAAGGAGGTCGATAAGCCGATTTAATGTAAATCTATAATTTTTTGGAGGATCAAAATGGTAACGTGTAAGCGGTGCGGGAAACCGTTTCAAGGATACAACGAACGCGGGATACACTATAAGATATGTTTCGACTGTCGGTCAAGTCAGTTAAGCCTCTGAAGGGTGACGTCTAGAACTAGCTGCTAAGATAGTTAAGGAAAACGAAACCGGAGTAACGCTAAGAGGATTTTTTTATGCCTTATCCTCTGCGCAAGTCTTTCCACGCTTATGCGCAGCCGGTAGGAAAAAGGAAAAAAGTGCCGATTTAAATTTATCGAACCGGCTGTGGCGTCTCTTCTAATCTAACGCAGTCAAACCTGTTGTGCGTCGAAACTGAGCGTAGCTATCCGCGATAGTGGCATCTAGCTGCTGGAGCGTCGTGTCTGCTAGCTCTAACATGCGCTTTGTCTCACCCTGTTTCAAGTCAGCCTCGAGTATGATTGCTGCGCGTTGCCCGCTGTCAAGCGATTTGATCTCATCTTTGAGCATTTTGGCCGTCCGCCCCGCGTTGCCCGTTTCAGTTTTCTTGCTGGCAACATTATTCGTACTGATAGCGACGCCGCTTGTCTCGTCTTGTTCTGTTTTTGTTTTTTCTTTCACATTAGGTACAACGGCACGTGATAACATATAGCTGCGCACGTTAGATACGTCTAAAAAAAGAGAGTTATTAAAATCACCTTAGCACGTGCAGACATGACGCAGAAAAGCGGTCGATTTCTACTCGAACTACAACGACGAATGTTATAGATTTGTTCAATCCAGTGATACTTGTATTCTGAGATATTGAACAGATTTCCCTCGCTCAACACGTAGTGTTGTAAATCTACGGTCCTGTTTCTCTGATCCACCACTCAGCACAAATCCGACGCAGATGCCAAATAACTCGAACACTCCGCTGTCTTTAACTGAAAAGAATTACCCATTCTCACGGCCCTCCTTGTACACCGCAATGCCGTTGTTGTAGCAGTTGTAGATGAGCACCTTGGCTAGCGGAATGCTCACCGGTTTATATTTTGGCGTGTTGGGGTAAGGTCCCTAATCATTTGACACCTGTCCTCTTTTATCCTCATCGCCCCTAATTGTCGCCCGTATCGTTATACCAGGATGCCACGCGGAATCCGCATCAATATCTACCCGCAATTTATGATAGCGGCAAAAATCAACAATATCGCATAGATCCTCAAACGATGCACCGTACGGTTCCGTTGTTATCACATACTCACCGTCGGGATGCTTATGCGTAGTTGAGTGGTCGAAAATGCCGAGAATATTGCCCACGTCGTCCACGTCTACTTCTTCTTCGCGCCCAGGTATCAGCACGAGGCGCTTATGTAGTAGTTTACCTAGTTGAGCGCCGTTCGGAGATTTACCGCCCGGGTTCCGTTTTACGCTCATAACTTCGGCATATACGTCTTCTAGGTCGTCGAGTTCTTCAAGCGTTTGAACCGCTTCAATATACGCTGGCGAGGGATCAAGATTATATTGCGTTCTACGCTCGCGTTTAATATCTTCGGACTTCATATTGTCATACCTCCTTATAACCGAAAATAAGCGGCTTACCGCTTGTGAGTCCTAAACAATGTGGAGTTAGTTTTTTAAAGTGTTTTTCGGCACTTTTTGGGGGCTGAGATTGCGATTGTTTGTTCTAAGTCTGGCAGTTGGTAGAATTATCGGCAAACTAGCAGACAAACGAGCCAACTCCTGACTTTTGTCTAATTTCGTCAAATAGTTATCATCTCCAAAAATGCTAAGATACGCCGTTGAAAATCATCGCAAACCAGCGCTGTCGCGTTCCATTTGGCAAAAAGAGGTATACCTCGGCTTTTGCGCCTTCGAGACGCTGCTCTAGTTTCGTTATACGCTCCTTTAAGTCATTTATTTCGCTTTCGTAGTCTATTTAGACCTTCTCGGTTCTCAGCTTTCCTTCATGTGTAAGCAGTCATATAGCTGCATTTACGCGTTAATACGCCCATCATGTTCGCGGGGCTGACGCAAAGCGCGCATACCGTGCGATAACCCGCGCCATTGTCGCCTTGCGCTGTCTTGATGATACCTATCGTCTGCGCTCTTAATGCCTTCAGCGCCAATCCGCTAGGCCTAACACAGGACGACACCATCGGGTAACGACAGCGCTCCAATGAACGGGCGCACTATTTTATGGGTATCTTAAATCGTTCAACTCGCTCAGCTAACGGTATGATCGCCTTCAAAAGTCCATTTGAGAACGTCGCCGTTGCTTTTTTCGGGTCGGCCTTAGGCACGAGTACCCAGCAGCCCTTATACTCTATGTCGTCTCGGGGTGCCGTCAGACAAAACCCGTTTTCCATAGTTTCAAATTCAATATCTTTCTTATGTACGCCAGGGAGCTCCACTATGATGGTGTAGTTTTCCGCATCGTGATAGAAAACTGCATCTGGTGCGACTGGGATCCTCACTTTTTTTTCAGCCACTGATATCACCGCGTAGCATTCCGTTTGAATGATTAAGTAGCTTTGCCGGACTTAACATTATAGGCTCTCATTTCGCAGCAGCTGCATTACGTAGCTTGCGTCGGGACATTATTCAGGGAGCAGTATTAGTTTCTATTGCTCCTACAGGTCATTTGAGCGAAAGGTGCTGTAGATTCTCTTCACGATCTGGTTATATATGGTCTAGCGTCGGTTATATCGCGTAAAAAAAGAGAAATTTTTATGCCAACGTTCGCTTCTTGCATAAGCGAATGGATTGGAGCTAGTAGCGGTCGACCGTATCGTAGTGGTTGTAATCGGGGTCGTAGTTGCTGCAGGAGGTTGCGCTTCATCGTCAGGTGCCCCAACATACCTTCAGACCATCAAGGCACAACTACCTGCTTCGAATGCCATCAAACTGGTACAATCGGTCTGTTAAGATGACACAATGGCACCTCGATAGGATACGAGATGGACATCTTTCCAACAATGTAACGAACTGTCTTGAATGTCATAAATTTGCAAGCTAAGGACGTAGTTGCCTAGCAACCTTTTCTTCTTTTTTGAACCTTACCCTGCCTCATATTGAAAGATGCACTTGGCCGTAGTAGACGTATAACTATATACAGTCTTGGTCAAAAAAACTGAAAGGAAATAAACGGCCGCTAACGGGATACATGCAATGAACAGCAGCGCTAGTTCGCAAAAGCTAAACCTCTTCGACGTTACAAATCTCGTTGTCGGCGGTGCCATAGGCGCGGATATCTACATTGTCTCGGCATTAGGCAGTGCCTATCTCGGACCTGCAAGTCTTGTTGTTTTTATCGTTGCCGGTGTGATTGCGATAATTATAGCATTAAACTTCGCAGAAGCTGCGGCTCTTGTCTCTAAAGTGGGGGGTGCGTTCGCATATGTTAGTGAGGCTTGGGGGGACTTTGCCGGCTTTTTAGTGGGCTGGCCCCTCTGGATTGCCGAAGTAGCGGGGCTTGCCGTTATGCCGGTCGCCTTCGTGCGTTATCTTTCGTATTTTGTTCCCTCGCTTACGGTGATTCAGGGTGACATTATCAAAATCGTTTTTGTAGCGGCTATCGCTTACATAAATGTGCGGGGGGCAAAGGGTGCTGGACAGATCAATGACATCCTTACTATCGCAAAATTAAGCCCACTACTACTACTGATCGTCGCAGGATTTGTCTACTTAGT
>DASVJT010000072.1:0-2205 GCA_036385775.1 archaeon | reverse complement strand
GGGTTTGCAACCCCGTCCCAAACGTTTTGACATTGCCGCTATCTTTTAACCCTACCAGAACCCCCGGAATAAACTAGTAGTCAGTCAACTTGAAACGCAATAATAGCGGGTAACTTTAATGCATGGTAGAAGTGTCGATTTCCCCGTCAGGATTCAACTATGTCAACCATCAAATATAAAGTCAACTTGAGTGACGATGAAAAAATTCAGTTGGAAGCTTTGCTTAGCAAAGGTAAATGTGCAGCACGGAGTCAAACGCGGGCTCGTATTTTGTTGAAAGCAGCGAGTGGCCTTCAAGATAAGGACATTATCGAAGCGCTAGACGTGTCCCCTTCAATGGTGGCAAAAACTCGCCAACGGTGTGTTGAAGAAGGTATCGAGGTGGCATTGAAAGACCATCCTCGCCCCGGTAAAACGGCAAAGCTGACAAATAAACAGGCTGCTCATGTCATTGCCATTGCTTGTAGCGATGCACCGGAAGGGCATGAACACTGGACATTACGGTTGTTGGCAGACAAAGTGGTAGCGTTATCTTATGCGTCCTCCTTCAGTCACGAAGCAATACGCCAGCTTCTAAAAAAAACATACTGAAACCTTGGCAGAAACAGGAATGGTGTATTCCCGATGTGAGCGCGGAATTCGTAGCCGCTATGGAAGACGTAATTGACCTTTACGAAGAACCCTATGAACGAGCACGCCCACTCGTATGTTTCGACGAAAGCCCCAAGCAACTTATTGCGGAAATACACGAGCCCATTCGTGTCGAACCAGGAGTACCAGCCCGTTATGACACTGAATATGAACGAAAAGGCGTGTGCGATTTGATGATGATATGTGAACCAAAATGCGGTTTTCGTCAGGTGGATATTACTGACAGACGCACCAAAATCGATTTCGCCCATACGATGAAACACATTGCCGATCTTTATCCTGAAGCGTCCGTCGTTCGCGTGGTAATGGATAATCTCAATACCCATAAAGTTTATGCCTTATATGAAGCATTTCCAGCCGAGCAAGCTCATGACTTGGCACGAAGACTGGAATTTCATTACACACCAAAACATGGGAGCTGGCTAAATATTGCCGAGATTGAACTCGCCGTATTGTCGAACATGTGTCTATCGCGACGTATTCCAGATAAAGACACTCTTCGTCGCGAGGTCGAAGCCAATGTGAAAGAGCGTAATCTGAAGGCAACTCCTGTAAATTGGCACTTCACCACACAAGATGCCAGACGAAAACTGGCTCGACTTTATCCTTGCGTTTCAAGTTGACTGTCTACTAGGTTCTGTTGACGTTTCACCTCAGCCATAAAAGCACCGAGGAAAATGATAGCATCCCCATGTAATTAATAGCTTTTTTCTCATATCGTGTAGCAATTCTGCGATAGTGCTTGAGCTTACCGAACATACATTCAATGGCATGCCGCTCCTTATAATGCCAATAATCGCACTCGATTTCTTCTTTTCGGTTCGATTTAGGTGGGATAACCGCTTTTATTTCACGACTGGCTAACCACTCCCGCAACTCGTTCGTGTCGTAGGCTTTGTCTGCTAAAACGGCTGAAGCATTAACATTTTCCAATAAAGATATTGCTTGCTTGCATTCAGCCTCCTGCCCGCCTGTCAGGATGAATTTGATGGGCATGCCCAAGCCATCACAAAGTGCGTGAATCTTACAACCAAACCCACCTTTGGAACGCCCAAGCGCTTCATTCTCAGGAGAGCTATATGCTGCTCCAGCTGCGCAGGCATGTGCTCTAATAACTGAGCCATCCATGGAAACATCTTGTAAATCAGCGTCTTCAGAAAGATGGCAGAGAATTTTACCCCATATACCATTGATGCACCAACGTGAAAAACGCTTGAAGATGCTATTCCATTTACCATACGTTGACGGTAATACACGCCACTGTGCTCCCGTACGTAATATCCACAAAATGGCATTAACAAACTGCCTGCAAATATCGGGTAAACCGATATGAACTCCAGGCAATTTTTTTAAGCTTGCCAAAATACGAGTCCACTCTTCATCGCTTAATTTTATCCGCTTCATTTCATTCAAAACGACTTATTCTACCGGATTGGTGAAACGTCAACAGAACCTAGGTCAGGCATAAGCAATCTTCATGTTTGTTGGTTAATATTGACTGGTTCCACCACTGAGGCAAAACAGCAAAATTCATGTTAAATAGTATGGGATTTG
>DASVJT010000071.1:0-3789 GCA_036385775.1 archaeon | reverse complement strand
CGGAAACGGAATCGGAGACTCTTCTTTTGGGCGAGATAAATATCCACTAATTAAGCCGATGGAAAACTATGGTTCGGTTCAAGCGACTCCAACCCCATCTCCATCGCTTGCTTCCACAAGTTCTAGCATAAACGAGAACATATCCACAGCTACCGCGTCTCAACGTGCTCTAACACCGGGATTTGAGGGGATATCCGCGATGCTTGGCTTACTATCGGCTACAGTTGTGGCTGCGACGTTAAAGAGACGGGCGAACTGATTAGGGTTTGCTGAGCTACAATAATACTAATACCAAGAGGGCTCTTTACTAGGTTGCTCAGTTTGCGTCGTTTAGTCAGATTGCCTATCGGGAGCTTGCAATCGCTAATTCTGTAAAATTGGAAGAAGGAAACGTTTCAGTTATACGAATCAGCACCATTCCATGACTTATGATATCATAAGTGCGCGACAACATGGGTATATTGTGAGGAACGCCAAACAAGTCGCTTAGCTCTTCGTTCAACGTCTCCTCAACACTTCTGATTTCCCGCCGCGATTCAATTTTTCGTTGTGCCAAAATTCGCCCTATAGGTATATCGGCTTTCATCAGGTCGTGTCTGAAGTCTTTTTGCAGACGTCCGATAGGTGTGTAGGACTCTGCGTAGATCAACGGCCGATCATCATCCTCGTTTTTCAGAACCACGACGCGATAGTTTATGTTGTCCCCTTCTGCTATATCCAAATCCACTGCCTGGTCGATATCTGCTTTGACAACCTGTTGCAGCAAAGTCGTTACGACGACGGGTTTACCAGTCAGCACCTCAAGTAAAGTCGTCACTGAACCGTCTGTCCTCAGCAACAGCTGTTGAGCCTTCGATAACTTAGCGTTTAAACATTCCATATGGATCGGCACACTCCAAAATCTTACGATGATCTACGGCTCTACGGAATTTCTTGAACATAAGCACCGGTGTTTTGCGCTTTTACTTCACGCACTTTTCCACCTATCGAGTCATTTAAATAGTTCTGAACTGCTTTTAGCAGCCGCTTTCCATCGGTTATCCCATAAACGACAGGACCAAAAGAACTCATTCCAGCGCCGATCGCTCCATTTTCGCGCATGAATTGAACGAGATGCGCACAAAAAGGCTGCAGCTCAAGTTCACGGCGCTTGAAGCCAAGCGTCTGCACTTGGTTGATCGAACGTCCAAAGCTTTCAATGTCATGCTCTACTACTGCCGGCAGCATTTCCATCAAGATGACGTGGCATAGCTCTTGAACCTCGTTGAGCGGCAGCGGGCACTGTTTTTGGAAAACGTCGATTTCGCGTTTGTCGCTTGCTCCGCGCAAGTTTGGGATAGCTAGAACGATCGACCAATCTGGAAAATCGTGACGGACGATTATTGGTGCAGGACCAAATTTGCCCGAAGCGGATGATGGCAAGAATTCCGTTTTGCCTTTGTGACCCCCGTCAACGAGAAAGCCGCCAGACTCATAGGCTGCTATACCAATGCCGGAGGTACCTCCTCTCCCCGTCAATTTTGCGATAGTCGTCGGATTGAGGTTAAGACCATATAGTTCGCTTATAGCAGTCCCTACGGCAAGGGCGACTTGTGTCCCCGAACCAAGTCCCACATGGTTCGGGTATTCTTGAACCACGTCGATAGCGACGCCGTTGATATCATATTGTGTTAGAATTGCAGAAGCAGCACTCTTGACCCTCTCTGCGAACTCTGTGGTTCCTGAAACTGAAAGTTGCACATCTTTTTTTGCGTTGATTCTAATTGATGGATAGTCGAGAGTAAGGCCAACCCCCCCGTCAATTCGTCCCAATGCTCCATTTAAATCAATAAGCGTAATATGAAGCCGTGAAGGCGTTATTACTTGAATCATGTCACTTGTCGATTCGACGTTCTTTTTTAATTAACAATAGATTCTGTTTACCAGATCGGTTTTAGTATTTCGGCTAGGGCAGCAAACTGAACCAACTCAACTTCCGATTGGGGGGGTCTGTTGTTACCCGTGTCATTTTTTTTGAGCCGTAGATAGTGCGCGTCTTTGACTTTGCGTTTGAGCTATTAAGTCTTAATTTTTACAGTTATTTCTTTCGGTGGGCATTGCCAGTGCAAACCGATGAACGGATTTTGTGTAGTAATTAGTGTATTACAAAATTGCATCGTTGCCCGTTCGGTGACATCCCGGGACCGTTTTCGTGTTCTTATGGGGGGAACTCCCCGCGACCTGCAGCAAGCATGCTATCGGAATCCTGTGACGCCCTGTAACCGCGTCAGAAACCTTTAAGTAGCTTTGTTGTAGTTCTAAAGATTACACGGGTTTAAGCGTTGTTGCGAAGAACGAGCGAAGATGTACCCTGAGATACAGCTCGCTATACCGTCCTCTCTGACCATTGAAACGGCTGATCAGAAAATCAAGACATATAAGGTCGGACAAATAGCTCGGGCGGCAGCACTGTTTAGGGTAAATCGCATCGCGATCTATCGCGACCCTGCGCACGATGACAGTCGATTCATCGCGGCGATATTGCAGTACATGGAGGCGCCGCAGTACCTTCGAAAGCTGCTTTTCCCGCGTTCAAATGAATTGAGATATATCGGGGTTGTCCCCCCTTTAAAAACCCGTCATCATGTGCACGAGCAAGATAACGTCCGTGATGGAATTGTGATAGACGTCGGAACTGGCTGCGCTTGGGTGGAAATCGGTTTGGATTGCCCAGCCTTTTTGTGCACGAATACGCTGCGCAAGGGGGAGCGCGTGACAGTTAAGATCTTTTCGCGAGATCCGCTCGAAGTTGAAGCGATTCAAAAGCCACCTGAATATTGGGGATACTCGGTTCGGGTGACCGCTAGCATCAAAGAGGCACTGGAAGGGTTTGTGGTGACCGCCGCGAAGCGCGGACAGGTGATAAACCCTGAAATGTGCGATGAAATTAAAAGGAGAGGCACCGGCTTGACAACCTTTGTCTTTGGCGCTCCAAACCGCGGAGTAGAAGCGCTTTTAAACGAAGCCGGGCTATCGATCGAGGAAGCGTCAGACTTTGTCGTTAATACGATTCCTGACCAAGGCACAGAAACGGTGCGAACAGAAGAAGCTATCATGGCTACATTAAGTGTGTTTAATGTCGCGCTGCACGAATCAACGTGAGGTAAACTAATGACAAAAAGACATCGTCCAAGGCGCGGATCACTCGCTTATAGCCCGCGAAAGAGGGCGAAGAGCGAAATACCGAGAATCCGTTCGTGGCCGCAGCAAGACGAACCACAAGTTCAGGGATTCGCAGGTTACAAAGCAGGGATGACGCACGTTATAATAGTCGATGAAACTCCCACTAGTCCAACAGCGGGTTTGGAGATAAGTGTGCCCGTCACTGTCGTAGAGACTCCACCAATGAAAATAGCGGCCCTACGAGCGTACCAAAAGACGTCGTACGGAAAGCGAGTTGTGCTCGAAACATGGGCCAGCAACATCAGTGGGAATCTGGCAAAGCTGAGGCCGCTTCCAAAGAAGGGAGCACTTGATGCAGGGAGTATAGACGGTGCTGACGAGATCAGGGTGCTGGTGCACACCTCGCCAGCGGCCGTTAGTGGGATACCCAAGAAGAAACCTGAGCTCATGGAAATGCCCGTCGGTGGGGACGACGTAAATGCTGCGTATTCATTTGCGCAGGGTACGCTCGGAAAGGAAATCGAGGCAGCCAACGTCTTTAAGGAAGGCGTGCTCATCGACGTCACCGCAGTAACAAAGGGAAAGGGTGTGCAGGGGCCGGTCAAAAGGTGGGGTGTTACCATCCAG
>DASVJT010000070.1:0-4156 GCA_036385775.1 archaeon | reverse complement strand
GAGTATGAAAGATCTGCCTAAGCTCGTAGAAGTGCTGCGACAAATTTCAAAGGAAGATCCAACGCTCCGCGTGACTATCAACGAGGAGACAGGAGAACACTTAATCTCCGGTATGGGTGAATTACATCTGGAGATAATTGCCCATAAAATCGAGAGAGATAAAAACGTTCAAATCACCACGTCAGAACCTATAGTCGTTTATAGAGAGACTGTGCAAGGACACGCTGGCCCTGTCGAAGGTAAATCTCCCAACCGCCATAACCGCTTTTACTTTGAGATTGAAGCCTTGCCAAGTGATGTGGTCACTTTGCTTAAAGAAGGTGCGCTCAACATGAATGCGCCAGAAATAGAGCGGCGAACGATGCTCATGGAAGCGGGCTTAGAAAAGGATGAAGCGAGAAACGTCGCTGATGTCTTCGAATCAAATCTCCTTTTGGATATGACGAAAGGCATTCAATATCTACGCGAAACCATGGAACTCATAATTGAGGGATACCAAGAAGCGATGAAAACCGGGCCTTTAACACGAGAGCCTTGTGAGGGCATAAAAGTCAGATTGGTAGATGTCACCCTGCACGAAGATGCTGTGCATAGGGGCCCCGCGCAGGTCATCCCTGCAGTTAGATCCGCAATATTTGCGGCCATTCTAATGGCTAAGGACGTGGTGCTAGAACCTATGCAAAAGGTGTTTATAAGCGTGCCCCAAAACCTAATGGGAAGCGCGACACAGCAAATACAGGGAAGGCGTGGCCAAATACTCGATATCGATTCCGAAGGAGATACAGTCGTTGTAGTCGGTAAAACACCGGTCGCTGAGATGTTTGGTTTTGCTGGAGATTTGCGGTCAGCCACAGAAGGACGCGCTATTTGGAGTACTGAATTCCTCGGATTTGAGGTTTTAACGCAAAGCTTACAAACAGAAATAGTAAAACAGATAAGGCAGAGGAAAGGTCTAAAAGCCGAGATGCCAAAACCACATGATTTCATAGGTTGAAAGGAGGAAGAATAAAAATGGCTGAAAAGCCCCACTTGAATTTAGCAATGATAGGTCACGTCGACCATGGTAAGAGCACGTTAGTCGGACGGCTGTTGTTTGAAACGGGCAATGTCGGTGCGCATATAATTGAGTCATACAAGAAAGAGGCAGAGGCAAAGGGCAAAGGGTCCTTTGAATTTGCATGGGTAATGGACTCACTAAAGGAAGAGCGAGAAAGAGGCGTCACAATTGACATTGCTCATCAGAGATTCGATACAGAAAGCTACTATTTCACAATTGTCGATTGTCCTGGTCACCGCGACTTTGTAAAGAACATGATTACGGGAGCCTCGCAAGCTGATGCAGCAATCCTAGTAGTTGCAGCGCCCGATGGCGTTATGGCTCAGACGAAAGAACACGTCTTCCTTGCCCGAACGCTTGGAATCAATCAGCTGATTGTGGCAATCAACAAGATGGATGCTTCAGATTACGCTGAAAAAAGGTTTAATGAGGTAAAAGACGAAGTCAGCAAATTGCTAAAAACAGTTGGTTACCGAGAGGGAGACGTTCAATATGTCCCTGTTTCGGCCTTTAAAGGCGATAACGTTACAAAACTTAGTGACAACATGTCGTGGTATAAAGGCGAGACACTCTTGCAGGAGATCAACAAGTTCAAAGTCCCTGAGAAACCAGTTAATTTGCCCCTGAGATTACCGATACAGGACGTCTATACAATTTCAGGTATAGGCACAGTACCTGTAGGAAGAGTCGAGACGGGCAAAATGAAAAAAGGCGACAAAGTAATTTTCGAGCCTGCAGATGTCCGAGGAGAAATAAAATCTATAGAAATGCATCACGAAGAGATCGCAGAAGCGGTACCGGGAGATAACATAGGTTTTAACGTCCGAGGCGTGGCCAAAAAGGATATCAAGCGAGGCGATGTGACCGGACATCAAGATGCTCCGCCAAGTGTCGCGAAGGAGTTTACAGCCCAAATCGTCGTTTTACAGCACCCCAGCGCAATCACTGCAGGTTATACGCCAGTATTTCACGCTCACACCGCGCAGGTTGCGTGTACGTTCACTGAGATAAAGGCAAAGCTCGATCCTAAAACGGGACAAGTAAAACAATCCAACCCAGACTTCATAAAAACAGGCGACGCAGCCATCGTACAAATAAGGCCTACAAAACCCCTAGTGATTGAAAAGGTCAAAGAAATCCCGCAATTAGGGCGCTTTGCAATTCGAGATATGGGGCAGACTATCGCAGCAGGTATGTGCATCGACATAGTAGCCCGTTAGCGTTACAAGGTTAAATGCAGAAAGCAAGAATAAGACTGTCGGGAACAAGCCCGGAAATGCTCGATTACGTTTGTGAACAGGTAAAGAGCATCGCCGACAAAACAGGAGTAAACCTCTCCGGCCCGGTCCCCCTTCCTACCAAAAGGCTTCGAGTCCCAACTAGAAAAAGTCCTGACGGAGAGGGCACGGCGACGTGGGAGCATTGGGAAATGAGGGTTCACAAACGACTCATTGATCTTGATGCTGACGAACGCGCACTTCGGCAGCTAATGAGGATACAAGTCCCAAAAGATATCAATATCGAAATTGTGCTAGAAGGATAAGCTCCGCCTTATCCAGAGTGATTCCCTTTAAGCTGGCAATCACCTCGTTCTAACATAGTATTTGCAGCCGAGGTAGCCAAGTGGACTACGGCGCCAGCCTTGAGCGTTCCTTTAGGTTCAATGACAGCTGGTGAGGCTTTTGCCTCGCAGGGGTTCAAATCCCTTCCTCGGCGCTTTATTTTGTAGTACCTTGTTCCCAAGGCTTGAGTATGCAAAGTTGTTTATTTGCTTCGTCAATTTCAAAGATCGAGTAACTGATGCCTCGTCTTTCAAGAAAATCGATAAAGAAGTGCTCAAAATAGGCAGTTTTGTCGTCGTCAAATCTGGTTGATGCAAAAACAAATGCCATCATATTCTGGCAGAATCGCGACGCTAGCCAGTAATAATCGTTATCTGAAATGTGGTACTTAACGACCGGCTGATCTTTCGCCGACTTGGATCTGAACAACGTCATGCTGACGCCTGCGAAGTATCTGTACTATTTTAAGTTCTCTGTTCAACGTATAAAGGTTAGCAGAAATAACAGACTAGATAGGTCAGGCCGAGAGCGAAACGAAACAAACCATATCACAGAAATGCTTGTCTCGTTCGACGCCTTTCAAACTAAAGCGTCTCTTGATTCTAAAGAACTGGTTTCAATTTTTGGATGAACTGAAAATAGATTACTTAAAGTGGACATAACATATCCGGTGGATTTAAAACACCAGAGATTTATATGTAGTTCAAATGAGCGATGAAATTAAGTTTGTAATTCCAAAGGGCAGTTTGGAGGCACAGACATTAAAGTTCTTAAAGCTAGCAGACTTAGAGGTCATCAGAAAGGGTCCGAGGGACTATAACCCAAAAATCAAAGACTTCAGAATAAGTGCTGTTAAGGTGCTAAGACCTCAAGAAATACCTAAATATGTTGCAGCTGGCTACTTCGATCTTGGCATAACTGGCCTAGATTGGGTGCGCGAGACTGGAAGTAAGGTGCAAATCGTCGCGGAGCTTCCATATAGCAAGACGGCATCTGAAAAAGTCAAAATCGTTCTGGCAGTTCACGAACAATCGACAGCTAATAAGGCGCTTGATTTGAAAAAAGGTAGCAAAATATCAACAGAATATCCAAACCTAGCGAAGCAATATTTTGCGCGGATGGACGTATCAGTTGAAGTATTCTTATCTTATGGTGCCACCGAGGCTAAAGTTCCAGACATTATGGACGGCATCGTTGAGCTAACTGAGACGGGTGAAACCCTGAGGAGAGGCGGCCTCAAAGTAATCGATGTCATTCTTGAATCATCAACCGTGCTGATCGCTAACGAAGAAAGCTACCTCACTAAACGTCGCTCAATAGACGATATTAAGACGCTTATATTAGGGGCCATAGATGCACAAAACAGAGTGTTGATAAAAATGAATGTGCCGGAACTTAAGCTCAAAGAAATTATTGCAATATTGCCTACAATGAAAGCCCCAAGCGTTGCAAAATTATTTGAAACAGACTACTACGCTGTCGAATCGGTAGTGGCAAAAGAACAGATTAATGAGTTAATTCCGAAGCTTAAGCAACA
>DASVJT010000069.1:0-1900 GCA_036385775.1 archaeon | reverse complement strand
GAGGGGGTTGCCGGAGGGAGACTCTTTAGATCATCACGACTCAGCTGATATGCCAATTCCTCCACTCGCATGGTGATAGGCAGCTCGGGGTTGGCGATGAGGAAAGGTTCGCCAGTATTAATCGACCGGCTGACCTCTTGCGAAAAAGGTATTTCGATATCAACATGCCGGCCAATTGTCTGTTCAATTTGCTTAAGCTTTATTCCAGCTACCGGGCTGTTATTATTTAACACAATTTTTACTTTATCTTCGGGATAATCTAGGCGACTATAGGTTTTTAATGCACAAATAGCGGCTCGCAAAGAAGCCATCTCCGGGGCGAGCACGAGTAGAATGTAATCAGCTGCATCTAATGTCATGACGGCTATATCGGAAAAATCATGAGGAGTATCCAAAACAATTAAATCGTGATTACTGCGCAGCTCATTTAGAGTTTTAGGGAAAATGTCGTTGAGCGATTCAAATGTGGCCGGTAGATTGGGGGAGGCTATATACGAGATGCCATTCTTTTGCATATTGATCAAATTCATAATCATGGCACTATCAAGGTCATCTAGTGTTTGATTTGACAAGTCCTTCCATGTGGTTTTTGGAGAAGCATTAAGAAATAAAGCCACCTGGCCGGAAGTAAACACGGCGTCAACCAGCAATGTCGGCTTGAGCCATAGTTGATGGTATGCGAGCGCCAGATTGACCGCCAGACTCGTACAGCCAACCCCACCTCGCAAACTATGCAATGCTATAACACTGGCAATATTTTCGCTTTCTGTGGAGCTACTTTCAAAGACTTTTATATATTCACGGCGACGGGCCAGGACTTCGAGGCGGGCCAGAAGTTCTTCCGGTTTGAACGGCTTAGTTACATAATCTTCAGCCCCCAGATTGAATGCTTTTAGCTTACTCTCCAGCTCATCAAACCCAGTAACAAAAATAACCGGCACATTGCTGAAATGCGGATCCTCGCGAAAACGCTCCAAGAGGTCAAAGCCGGTCATATCGTTCAATCGTATATCCAGGATGATGACATCTGGATTAAAACCTGCAACCTTCTCCAATCCTTCTTTACCCGACGTTGCATTGCCAAGAATGTGGCCGGCGTTTTTTAACACCGGACTTAGTAATTTGTAATACATGATCTCATCATCGATAAGAAAAACTCGCATACAACCCTTCCTTCCCGAAATTGGAAATTTTTTAAGAGGTTTTTTCTTTACCACGCAGGTTTGGAGCCTGGTCTTCTAATATGGAAATCGCACCTGCGATCTTGCGCATGACAGTAAATGCCTCTTGTTCTGTCGGTTCGCTTGAACTTGCCTCCAATTGAGATGCCAGGGTTGATAACTGCATGGCTCCCAAATTAGCTGAAATTCCTTTTAGTTTGTGGGCCTCATTTCCTAATAACTCCCAATCCTTCATATATAACGCTTTTTCCATAATCTCAAGCCGCTTGGGAAGACCCTCCAAAAATTCCTTCAGGAATTTGTCATATTGGAATGTATCATTGGAAAAATAAGGCAGCCCCCTTGAAATATCCAGTAATGGCGCATCCTCCGGTATAGGAATAGTTTCTGTTGTTTTGGTTGGATTCTGCCTCATTCTGTATTGGCCGTCGGCACAAGCTCTGATGATTTGACTAATACGCTTGGTTTCGAAGGGCTTCGATAAATAATCGTCCATGCCAGCTTCGAGGCATAGTTGCCCGTATTTAGATTCAGAATGTGCGGACAACGCAATAATCGGAATATTCTTCTTGCTATTCTCTAAAGCGCGTATCCTGCGTGTTGCCTCTAGCCCACTCATTTCAGGCATTTGCACATCCATGAAAACCAAGTCATAGTCTCGAGCTTCCAGCGCAGACAACGCTTGCGCACCGCTCGAGGTGACATCCACAATGTGACCC
>DASVJT010000068.1:0-2314 GCA_036385775.1 archaeon | reverse complement strand
ATCTTCTGCTTCTTCGCCTTCACCTGCGACCTCGTCTATCAATGAGTGTATCCATTCTCTGTCCATTTCGATGGGTTTGTTATCTTGACGCGCTTTTTCGTAGCTGACGTCAATTGAGTCTTGTTGTGAATAGTAGAATGCCAAGGTTGGGTTCTGCTTGATGCGGGACAAAGAGTCTTGCTTGGCAAACCACTTAGCGCCCAAGTCGAAAACGGTGAGATCGATCCGAGAGCCAAACTCATCGAACGAGACAAATGGGAGCGTTTTTATTAGACTCCATCCATTCGGGATCTCAAAGATACCTTCAACTGATTTTTCTGAAACTAAGATGGGCCTTCCTACCTTTCGCTCTTTTGACTTCCAATAGTGCTTCCTTATTGGCGGGGGTAGGTCATTTTCATCAAGCTGATCATTGCCGTTGTAAATATGCGCGGTAAGCAGCAGCTCAACGATACTAAGAACTTGAGTTTCCGAGTCTTCCATCGATCACCATCTCTATATAAAGGATGATTATTGCGTGAACAGCATATAAAGATTAGGTTGAGGGCAGATAGCTAAACAACACGTAAAAGCGGTATCAGATCCTCGTTATTACCTCGCTTCCGTCGGCCGTTACTATAAGGGTATCTTCAGCTTGCGAAACGAGTCCCTTATCTTTTAACACTGGATAGGCACGGATCATGCCGGCCGTTTCCAGTTGCTTTAACCCCATATCGACGCGGCCCTTGAGCCATCTTTTTGCGAATGGCAGTGACTTATAAACCTCCGCTTCTTTTAATATCGCTCTTGCATCAGGCGATCGAATAGGCTTTGCCTTCACAAGGCTGTAAATTTCCGCTTTTCCTGTCTCGTAAACCCGACCGTTACCGTTAGAGGAAAAAGGTTCGATTGCTATGACCTGTCCTTCTTTGAGCTTTGTACCGCTTTGGGTTCTTCGGTTGTGTATTGGAGGTGGGGCGTGTTGTGTATAACGCTCGAGGCCGTGCCCCGTCAGATTGACGATAGGGTGGAATCCGCAATCAGTGATCGTTTGTTCGATGACCGCGCTGATAGCAGCTGTGTCGACGCCTGCGTGTACAACTTCAATCGCTCGTTCGAGAGCGCTATTCGACGCTTCTAATAACTCATTGTTACTGCCGAGGTCAACACTGACGGCAGTGTCTGCGATATAACCATCGATATGGACGCCGATATCAAGCTTGACGAGATCGCGGCCAAAAGTTGACACGTCGTCCTTGGAAGGCGTAGCATGCGCTGCTTCATCGTTCAAGGATATATTCACCGGAAATGCTACCGCTCCACCCTTTTGCTGTATAAGGCGTTCTATGCTTTCAGCTACGTCAAGCAATTTTTCACCGATTTTTACCTTTTTGATGGCTTCGCTGCGAACCTCTGCGAGTATGCGGCCGGCTTCGCGGTATTTATCTAAAACGTCGGCTTCTTGCACTTATATCACGAACTCCTTTGGAAACTGGGTGATGTTTCTATTCCCGTTATGGGTAATAATAGCTACGTCTTCTAGTCGTACCCCCCCGATGTTGGGGTAATATAAGCCCGGTTCAACCGTAACTACGTTGCCTTTTTCTAAAAGCCCACCCCGTTTGTTGAGGAATGGCAGTTCGTGGACCTCTAATCCCAGTCCGTGACCTGTTGAGTGAATGAAACCTCGACCGTTGTTGACGTCCGTTTGGAACCCACGCTCTTCGAAGTAATCCACAACAGTCAAGTGGACTTCCGCCCCACTTATCTCCGGCCTTAGCATTTTAAGGGCAATGTTTTGCGCCTCTTTAACTGCTGAATACATATCGAAAAGTTCGGGAGGGGGGGCCCCGCGGAGGACCGTACGCGACATATCTGCGTGGTATCGGGATGTGGTCGATTGAGGAAAAACGTCAAAAACGATTGAAGAATTCGCTTTTATCGGCCCTGACCCCGTTAGATGGGGTAACGCGGAATCCTCGCCGCTCGACGCTATTACGTCTAGTGGCGCGCAAGCGTCGTTGATTAGGGACTGGCCAATTGCACTCTTTAATTGTTCTGATGTAAGCACCTGTCCCTTGTATCGCAGCGCGTCACCACTGACTCTACTGTGCGTAAGGAGGGTGATCGCGGCAGCGAGTGCTTTTTCGCTAGCACGCTGCACATGTGCCATATGTTTCAGTTCGCGGGTCGTTTTGATTGATCGTGAGTGTTCGATCGAACCAGAAAGAGGGGTAATCTCGTAACCAGTACGCCGCAGCTCGTCAGCCAAACTTACGGGAAAATCAGCGTTCACTCCTAAGCGCTTGATGTCACATTCTCTTAGCACTGATGC
>DASVJT010000067.1:0-1684 GCA_036385775.1 archaeon | reverse complement strand
CCTGGACCGTTTCGGATTCTCTCAGGAAGAACTGAATGAGGTCGCAATCGAGCTTAATGCTTACAGGTCGATTCCGGGAACTACCTTGAGAAGATATTTGAATCGAGTTCTCAATAGCATAATAGAAGAGGAGCGGCCTGCTTTCCTGAAGGGCATTATGGTCGGAGTGGCCATAATGAAAGCGGTTGATGCGGTGGAAGAACCTGATCTGACTGACGAGGAGAAAAGAATTGAGTGTGAGATCGAAAAGCAGAGGTCTCGGCGATAAGTCAGTTTTTAGGGTAGCGTGCCGTGTTTGCTGTAAATTTCACAGTGGCCCTGTATCCTGATTCTACTCACTCCTCCAAGGATAAATACCTATTACCAGTTATCCAATCCTCATTGATATCCATCATGATGCAAACCGCCACTCTCAAGAGTGACTGATCATTTGGGTACGCCCCTGATACGCGACTTCTTCGTTTCAGCTCCTTGTTGATTCTCTCCAGGCCGTTCGTAGTTCGGATCCTTCTCCAGTGTTGTCTAGGAAACGATTTATAATTCCAAAGGTCGAATCGGAAGCTATCAATTGTGTCTGCTGACTTTTTATATCCCATCCCATCAAGAATAACTGCCAATTTCTGCATCTCGCACTCATTTTCAAGAGCGTCCTTCAACATGTATGCAATCTCTTTTTTATCTTTCTTCGGTATGTTCTTGAGCACGGCACGCATGAAGTGAACGTTACACATCTGCCAAGAAGCTCCTAGAAATGCCTTTCTTACGGCTGCTTGTATCCCTTTGTGACCATCGGATATCACTAATTTAACTTTTGTAAGTCCCCGAGCCGTTAAGCTTTCAAAACAATTTTCCCAACAGGATTCGTCTTCGCTATCATCAACCGTAGCACTCAGTATTTCTCGATAACCGTCTTCGTGAATAGCAGTAACAACAAGCAGTGCCTTGTTAATATACCGACCATCTGTCCGGACTTTAAAATAGCTTGCATCCAGGAATAGATACGGAATCGATCCAACGATAGGTCTATTCAAGAACTCTTTGACCTGCGTATCTAACCTTTTCGCGATTCTTGAGACCTCAGATGCTGAAATATTCTCCAATCCGAATTTTGAGAATACTTTCTCGACTTTTCTCGTTGACACTCCTTCGAGATATGATTCAGCAACAGCAACTCTTACAGATTCCTCTACTCTAGAAAATCTCTCAAATACTTTGGTTTTAAATGGGAACTCCCTGATTTGAGGTTTATCAAGCTCGATTTCACCGTGAATGGTCTTCAGTGATCGCGGTCTTGTTCCGTTGCGATGCGCCTTTCTCTTGCCAGTACGTTCGTAAGGTCGGGCCTGGATTTGATTTTCAGCCTCTCGCTGCATTACCTCATTCAGAAAACTGGCCGTTAGCTTCCTCATCCCATCTTTTCGATCGATAAGATAATCTTCTGCTAAGTCAGATATGTTCATGGCTCTGTGTCCCTCCTAAAGTTTTGCGACTTGAGGATACAGGGCCAAATTATAATATCCCGTGAAGAAATAACTTGCTGTTATCTGGTGAACAGCAAGTTGGTTCTTGCTACTGGATATTACTATGAAATTTACATCAAAACTGGCACGCTACCACAAGAATTCTTTAAGTCTCTCGATAGTATATACATATCCGACCTCATCAGTGAAGTAAGGATACGTGT
>DASVJT010000066.1:0-18509 GCA_036385775.1 archaeon | reverse complement strand
GAACTCGACGCCGTTGCGCCAACCCGCGGGGCGAGTTCTGACTCGCATGTGACAGAACGGGTAGTGAGCCAGCTGCTGACCGAGCTTGACGGCCTTGAAGCACTGAAGGACGTCGTCGTAATTGGCGCCACGAATCGCCCCGACATGGTCGATGTTGCGCTCCTAAGGCCTGGAAGACTCGATCGTCTCGTTTATATACCGCCTCCAAACGCCTCGAGCCGCGCGCAAATATTCACGATCCACCTTCAAGGCAAACCGGTAGCTGACGACGTTGACATCGAGCAGCTTGCCAAAGAGACGGAGGGGTACGTCGGTGCTGATATTGAAGCAATTTGTAGAGAAGCAGCGATGCTCGCTCTCAGAGACTTTATTAAGCCCGAAATGACGCCTGAGCAGGTTAAAGAGGGCGCGGCAACGATAAAGATTAAAAAGGGCCATCTTTACGCTGCTATCAATCAGGTTAAGCCAACGGCGTCACGCGACATGCTGCACCAGTACGAGAATATAGCTAAGGAGTTTGCGAAGTTTTCCGTCACAGAAGAAGAAGTGAAGGAAAAAGCAGTTAAGACAGAAACGGGCTATGCGTAAAATCAACACTTCAATATTTCAATCAAATAAAGGAAACGAAGGAGAATAAATAAAATGGCGAAAAAAAGAAGAGGTTTTTTTGATGACTTTTTCGGGGGAGGGTTCGAAGAGCTGATGGATCAGATGCTGCGCGACCTGCAGGAAGGAAAGCAACCTAAACCCTTTATTTATGGGTTTTCAATGACGCAGCATCCGGGTGAACCGCCCGAGGTTCGAGAATTTGGCAACGTCCAACCCTCTGGCAAGCGCGTTACGATGGAAGAGCAGAGGACGCCTTTGATTGACGTTATGGAGACGAAAGACGAAGTGCACATCATCGCCGAGATGCCAGGCGTTGACCGATCGGACGTGCAGCTCGAGGCTACAGAAAGCAGACTCGATATTAGAGCTCAGAACGAGGCTCGAAACTACTCTGAAAGTGTTGAGCTTCCGGTCAAGGTTGATCCCCACAGCGCAAAAGCGACCTATCGAAACGGTGTTCTGGAAGTAAAACTGACTCGCATCCAACCTGAAGAGGAAAAGTCGCACATTAGCGTCGAATGAAGGGGTTAACCCTTCACCTTTATTTTTTAATCGCGTTAGGTAAGGCGCTCACGTCGCGCAGTATTAGATCGGGCTTTGCCCGTGTTAGGAGCTCTGGCGTCGCGAAGCCGCAGAGAACTGCAGCAGTTTTTGTACCTGCTTTTTTCCCCATGAGGACATCCTCCACCATGTCACCGACGTAAAGCACGTCCGATGCGACCACACGCGCTCGTTTTAATGCCATAAGTAAGGGTTCTGGCGCTGGCTTCCCGTGCTCAAATCCAACGTCGTCACCGAAAACCATAGTATCGAAGTAGGACTCAATTCTTTGCTCTTTAATCTCGCTTGTCACGCGTTCTCGAGACCCACTTGAAACGAGCCCGAGCTTTAAGTTCATTTCTTTCAGTTCTCGCAAAGCGTTCTCAGTGCCGCTAAATAGGACGCAGTCCTTTTTGTAATGCGCGTAGCAATTCATCCAGGTCTCGTCTGCGGCGACCCAGTCATCCTCGCCGATCCCCAGCCACCGGTAGTAATCGTGATAGTTCGGCCGACTCTGTTCTCTAAACTCGTTGAGGGTGATCTTTGGCAGACCGAATGCTTCCATCACGACCAGGTAGCTCTCATAGGTAGGGATGACTGAATTATAAAGCGTCCCATCCCAGTCAAACATCACTGCTTCGAGCATATCGTCACTCTCGTGGAGGCTTTTTGTTAACTATATCCCCGCATTTCCAAAGCGCTTTGTTGTTGTACAAAGTGAGCCGCTGCTCGGTGAGCTCTGCAATTGTATTGTTGGCGAGGGCATCATTTATTCGCGCTACAGAAGAGTGCACCACATTAACGTTATGTCGCACACGCGCTTCAGCTGAGCGCTGGAGTTCCTTAACCGCGTCAGATGGACGGCTGCCCGAACAAAACTCGCAGTTGCACTCCCAATGAGCGAGTTTGTTCGCTCTAATAATCTTTCCCGTTGCTGTCAAAACTGAGCCATACGCAAGCCCTGCGATAACGGCACTTGAGCCGTCTGCTGACGTCACGTTAGCGTAGGCAAGAAGCTCAAGGACGTTCAATGCGCTTCCCCCTGAGGCGTGAAAGCGTGTGCCCGCAAACTCACGTGAGAGTTGATCGTATGCAGCGAGCACCTCAAACTGCTTGAAGCGATCCTCTTGGCGATATTTTGCCTGACGAGAAAAAAGGCCAAATCCTGCTGAGAGGTTAGTCAGCTCGGCATTCACTGCTTTTTTGAAGATATTACTAGCATCGCGATATAGGCCTACCTCAAAACCAGCGTACAGCAAATCAGGACGTGTTGTGTTCTCCTTTGCCCATAAAGCAGCTTCTAAGCTCTTTTCGATCGCGTTCAAACGATCCATCTCATTGTGCTGCCAGTAAGGCGTCGTCAAACTGCCGTTAACTGGCACATTGAGTGTCATGAATCCATCAGTTCTTTTGTTGATGAGCTTTTCTTGTAAGTGAAGAATCCGCTCTTTCGTTCGCAGTTCAGGTTTTTTCACGTATGGCTGCGAGAAAAAGTTGCCACTATGAATAAAATGATGTGGGGTAACTGCAGGATCAAGTGTGTACGATTTTACAAAGGCAGAGTTATCGAAGGATAAAACGACGGGATCGCACAGTTCAGAAAGCTTTGGGATGAATGTGCGGTAAAACAGGAATGACTTGGGAGACATCGCGTCGTTTTTAGTGAAGGATAGTGCGCTAGGTTACAGCACACGGGTATAACTTATATCTAATCGAATTGATATAAAGTGGTGACTTATATGTCAGATGGATTTATGGATTCGGAGCGAATTCGCGAACTTGTACGAGCTAGCAAAGACTATTTGCAGATTGTTTATCAAAACGAAACGAAACTCGTGTTGAAGGTACATAACGATCCTGCAATTGAGGTCAAAGTTGAGGACGAAGGAAAGACCGTTGTCGTGGATATCGTAGAACCTGAGCATCTTGGCCAGTTGGTTCAACAGTTTCGTGATCTAACTGCGTGAGTGTAAGAACACTAGCAATAAAATGATAAATAACGCTCTGTCTGCGCTTAAAACATTTGGCACTGCCGCGCATGCGCTTGACGATGAGGGTATTACAATCGAAATACGCAATCATGGCAATACGGCGGTTGTCATCGGCCGGAACGCACGGTCGCTTTTGTTAGACAAGGTCTACGGCCCTATACAGGTAAAAAGTTTTAAAGAAGTCGTCGAACTGGTTGGAAAACTGGCGGCTGGAACATAGGAGGCCGTGTCACGAGACTAGGTGCTTTTTTAGTTTATTTCCTCGGCGCACTTCTAGTGCTCTTAGGGGTGCTCGTAATTCTTATGCAGCTTGGGGTCCTCGGACTCCTCCTTAGCACGTTCAAAATTTCCGTAATTGTCCTGTTTGCTCTCGTTCTAATCGTCATCGGATTCGTTTTAATTCGTGGGGCCTCACTCATCATCCCCAAAGACCACAGAAAAGACCGGAGTGAGTTAGACTATAAGGATCTTACCTACGAAGATCAAGATTCTTGGAATTACGGCAAAAAGTACTAAGCGCCGGTTTCTGTGAGTTTCACGGCGAGCTTATGACGGTTTCGTAGTACTTCATCTTGTCATTGATGAAGCGCTCAAATTTTTTATACTCGCGAATTACGCCGATCCACATCAACCCGTAACATAGGGCAATTGAAAGGAGAAGCGCCCCTCCGGCTAATATATAGTTGTTGCTTCGCACTAACAAAGTGTTGCCGTTCAGGTATTGCGCAGTCATCAGGACATAAACGGCAAGCAGGATACCTGCTACACCACCCCACATCGACTTTATGTGCCATATGTGGCGCTCGTGGCGTTTTTCCATTTTTTGAAGATCAAGCTCTAGAATTCGATTGTACACGTCTTGCTTGTTCACGCCTACATATCGATCGCGCGCCTGCTGCGTCATTACATCTTCCTCGTCGCGTAGTAGATCCCGATCATGAGTCCCACCGCGATAATTCCAATTATTGCTGCGCCTATCAATGTGGGATCAGTTCCGCCACCCCCCGTTTGATTCGCCGATTCCGTCGTTGATGCTGTGGGACTTACCGTCGGACTTCCCGTAGGAGTTACTGTCGGTGATGCTGTGGGACTTGCCGTCGGACTTACCGTAGGAGTTGCTGTCGGTGATGCTGTGGGACTTACCGTCGGACTTCCCGTCGGAGTTACTGCCGAAGTGGTTTGGGCGAGCACGATCTGGGGCCCGTTCGGATAAACCATTGCTAACGAACCAATCGTCATAGAAATGAGTAAAAACAGCACTAAAACGCGTGAGATTTGGATTCTAGGCCCTCCTGAGGTTAATGACAACCATGGATTTCTAACGTGAATATAGATAAGTTTTCTGCATAATAATAAAAACTGCTAAAAACGGCGCCAAGTACCTCTAAAACACCTCGTCTAAACAAAGCTTCCTGGGATCTTCGAGTCGGCTCTGTTTTTCCTGAGCTGCAAATCGGCGTCCACAGCGGAAGTCAAAAAAGTGTGCGTGAGCGCATAGAGCGTAATGAAGTAAGTCCTATTTTGAAACGTGATCCTCTCTCAGTTCTTCGCGCTTGAAACTCACCATTTCCAAAGTATGTGGTTCGATGTGTACTACACTTTCTCCTGGTAGATTAGCTATTTTACGAACTCATCAAGGAGTCTGAATGGAACGAGATATGCGTTCCCTCTTATAAGAACGGATTGGGGATCTTCAACGCGTTTAATTACTAGATAGATGAAGCTCGAGTACGAGTCGAATGCATCTTCAGTCACCAAAGAAAAGTAGCAGTCGAACCTGGATCCGCTCTTAGTTGTTACTGTACCAATTCCTTCATCGGCGGTGAATTTGATAGCCTTTCGCTTCACTTCACAATTGTTAGGTGCTTAGGCACTTAACAGTCTGAGAACTCTTAAACTTTATCAAGGAGCGTTAGTCGCTCAGTGAGCGACCCCAATTCAGGCGTAAATTTAGGTAAAGTTTGGCTTGGAACGCTTCTAGTGCCCTTACGTCGCTCCAGTGTGTTAAAAAAGCCATTGTCCCATTGAGGGGGTCTAAGTGTCGTTTGTGCATTTTCAACAGCTTTAATTTGTAGAAACATATGTTTTGTAGCATGGATCGAGAGGTCGTGGTCTTGTAAGCATATGGACTGTTGGTGATAACTGAGAAACATCATGCTCTAGATTGAGTTTTGTGATTCAAGCGTCTATCAGTATGCCGATGTCCCCGAAGAGACCTATCACGGCCTAATGAACTCGCTTGGGTTCAACCTCGAAAAAAAATGATCTGAAGTTTTTTAACGAGCACATTAAAGGGAAATACAAGCAGAGGACCATCCGAAAGCCGCGCTTAAATCTCTTTAAAGGCATTTTGGAAACATAATTAAATTTATTTATCTCTCAGTGAAGGTTTTAAAATCTTTACTGGCTGGATTTTGACGCGCTACAAGAGCGTTCTCGTCATGTACGGTCCGTCACGGGCATAACCTTTCGTTTTATAGTAATCACGAACTCCGATTGCGCTATTTATCGCAAGCCTTTGCATACCGGCATCGGATGCAATACTTTCTGCAGTGTGCAAAAGTTGAGCTCCAAATCCCCGATGCTGCCACTTTTTTTCGTGCCGTTCGCCTAGCATCGCCAAATTCCCGTATACACGTAGCTCTCTGATGAGCCCCGTTTCAGCTGTTATTTCGGGCCTCTCTGAATGGTATGGGAAACGCAGCCGCGCGAAACCGATAAGGTACTCCAAATCACCAAGCAAACCGACGGTTGAAACAAAGTACTCAATACCATTGTTGGCCCGATATTTTTCGACGCGGCTTTCGACGCCCTCAACTTGGGTAATGCCGTTAAGTCCAATCTCTCGACAACGTATACAGCTGCAGTCGCCACCGAGTTCAAGCAAGCGCTGCTTGGCAAGCTGCCGCAAGTTGCTTTTTTTGACGCCGCTGACAATTCTTTGAGCGGGGATATCTCTCTGAACGCGCTGTAGTCTCACCCAGTTGGGGAGCAGCGCTTTTACGCGAGCAATTAACTCAACAGCATTGGTCAGATCAAAGGAGTCGTAATCGCCGCGCTCCCACAGATCGTGCAACACAGTTGCCTCTGTTACAAGCGTTGGGTATATCTTGAGGTAATCGGGACAAAACCGTTCGTCCGAGAAAAGTTCTCGAAACATTGCTAGATCGGATTTGCAATCTGAGCCTGGTAACCCAGGCATGACGTGAAATCCAACCTTTAATCCGCTGTTGCGGCACGCCCGGTTTGCCTCAACGGCATCAGCAACCGTGTGCCCTCGTTGGATAGCGAGAAGGATCTGATCTGAGGTACTCTGAAGGCCGAGCTCAACTTTGGTCCCTCCTAAGGACAACATTTCATCGACGTGATGTTGTTTGGCATAATCAGGCCGTGTTTCGAACGTCACTCCCACGTTTCTCGTTGATGCTGACGCGTTAGCCGAGAAGACTTCGTTAAGATGGGGAGAGCTATCGGCGCGCGAGAGGGGGAAATCGTTCATTGCTTGTATGCACCGCCGAACGAACCACTCTTGATAATCATGCGGACGCGCAGTAAACGTCCCCCCCATGACAATCAGTTCCGCCTTATCAGTGGGGTGTCCTATCTGGCGTAACTGGCGTAAACGAGCTTTAACTTGCCTGTATGGGTCAAATCCGTGTTGAATCGCTCGTTTTGCTGCGGGCTCGAGGCCGGTATAGCTTTGAGGTACACAAAATTCAGGCCCCCCAGGACACGGTACACATTTGCCGTGGGGACACGGAAAAGGAGAAGTCATAACTGCGATGACTGCGACGCCTGACGCGGTTCTTGTTGGCTTCCGTTGCAGGACGTCAACCAGTTTGTATCTGATTTGGTCCTCTGCTGCCCCGTAGATTTGCGCGTTCGTCAGCAACGAGTTAAAACGATAACCGCGGGCTACCTCCATTTTTGCCTGCTGCAAATTCTGGCGCGTTATCTGGCCGTTGAGGATGCCGTCAATAATTTTGGCACAGGCGTCAGCGACTTGTTGCTCCATATGAGACTATCGACGATTAATACGGCCTGGCTAATAAATGCTCGGTCATCTCAGAGCTGCATAAAAAACGCTAACGTAAGAAAGAAGCGATGAGCGACAATTAAGCGCCTTCTGAGCTCCAAAATTCTTGGTGAGTGAACCGACTCAGCGCCATTCGAGGTCTAGGCTCTGGAACCTCTCCTGTATATCCAATAGGGAGCATTAAAACAGGTCGAATATCGAGCGGTATTTTTAAAGAGCTTGAAACGCGTTTTTCGTCGAACGCACCTATCCAGCACGTCGCGACGCCCAGCGCTTCTGCTGCGAGTTGTATATAGCTGGCAGCGATGGTGGCATCCTGGACCGCGTATAGCTCAGCACGTTGTCCGTACGCAATGCGAGACCGCGCCATGTTCGCGCAACCGACGAGCACGACCGGGGCCATTGCGACAAAGAACTGCCCGTAAGCCGCTTGAGCGAGTTCGTGCTTCGTATTGGGGTCTCGCACGACAATAAAATCACGCGCTTGTAGGTTACCAGCGGAAGGCGCGAGCTGCGCGGCTTTGAGGAGCTCGTCCAGAAGTTCCTTGCTTATTATCTCTCGCGAATACCGTCTTACAGAGCGGCGCCTCTGCATTATTCTCGATAATGTGTCGTGGTCTGACGCTACCATGGAAAAGGGTTATTAGCCAAATGCATATTAATATACCCAAGCTTGGAGTAAAAATATGAGAATTTCGATGGATCTAGAGCTGAAAGACACACCCGGTCAGCTCATACACGTGTTAACTCCCGTGTCCGACCTCGGCGGCAACGTTTTAAGCATCGTTCACCATCACGATAAGAAAACATTTCGCAATACGGTACCGGTCTACATAATTTTCGATATCGAAGAACACAAGCTCGAAGAGCTTCAGGAAGGACTTGAAAAGAAAGGCGTGACGGTTGTGCGGATAGGCAAGATGAGGCTGCGCGAAAGGGCACACATCTTGCTCATCGGGCATATTATCCATACTGACTTGAGGGAAACGATCGACAGGATTGACAGTACGGGTTTTGCCGAAGTTCAAGACCTTAGTCTTTCAATGCCTGCTATCGATGGCCCTTCGTCGGCTATTGTTACAATAATGGCTACTGGAAATGAGGAACTAAAAACGTCAATTGCACTTCTCAAAGAAATCGCTGAACGCAAGGATTTGCTTGTTATCGTGCCTATAGATGAGGGCGGGCTAACCGGAGGCCAGAACAATGCAGGATAACTTGTCTCCCTTTAAACTCGCTATCATTGGATTTGGGGCCGTAGGGCAAGGAGTTGCTCGAGTCGTGCAAAGCGTGCCACATTTGGAAGTTGTAGCTATTGCTGATTCAAAAGGGGTTGCGCTCACGCCTGACTTAGAGGACGTGATTGCGCGCAAGCGCGTGGGCAAATCAATCGCAAATTCTGATCTTACTGCGCTCGACGTCATACAAACTGTTGACCACGACGTCGTCGTAGAGGTAACACCTACGAATATTGAAAATGGGGAGCCAGGTTTGACGCACTTTCGTGAAGCGCTTAAAAACAAGCGAAACGTTGTTACCTCAAACAAAGGCCCGCTGGTCGCAGCCTTTGGCGAGTTAACTGAGCTAGCTCGTGCACAGGGGGTAGCGTTGCGGTACGAGGCGACTGTTGGCGGCGCGATGCCTATCATCAACCTCATACGCGACACCCTTGCAGGCACCCAAGTACTTGGAATAAGGGGTGTGCTCAATGGCACATGTAATTACATACTCACTCGAATGGCTGAGGAGGCCCTTGAATATGATCAGGTCTTGAGCGAAGCGCAGGATATGGGCATAGCTGAAGCAGACCCGACATATGATGTGGCCGGCATTGACACCGCTTGTAAGGTCGTCATATTGGCAAATGCGTTTTTTAACCGTCAAGTCACGTTTGCAGACGTTAATGTAACAGGTATAGAGCAGATCACGCAAGACGCATTGCAGCTTGCGCGGCAGCGAGGATTTATGGTAAAACTCATTGGCGACGTTCAAGAGCTAACGGTCGCTCCAAAGTTAATTCCACTAGGGCATCCGCTCAACGTAAGTGGCACGCTTAACGCCGCTTCGATTTTAACTGATACGGCAGGTGAGATCACTGTCGCCGGTAAAGGAGCCGGCTCGATTGAGACCGCAAGTGCAATTTTAAGTGATATCCTAAGTCTAATGCGAGAACGCGATTAATCGTTGGGCGTACCCTGAAGATTGTGTATGTGTTGACGATCACTTATCACTTGCACTCGTTGAGCTAAGTTGCGTTACAGGCGGCTCTTGTCCTCTTTTTATAAGAGAAGATATAGCGATGCCAGTCAAGGCGATAATTATCGCGCCGGCAACTGAAAATAAGAGCAGCTGGAAGCCTGTGACAATTTCGATACTCCTTGACGTCTGAGTTATCAAAACGTCCGCTGGGTTCAGCACAGGGATTGGCTTTCCTCCAAGTGCTAATATGAGGATACTTGCGCTCCATAAAATCAAACCGGTCGAAAATATGAAGAAAGGAATTTCCACACGTCGCCACGCGTGTTTTGTATCGTTGAGATAAGCGTCGATTATTCGGCCGATAATTGCGATCACCGCTGCTGCAACGAACCACCACACAGCGGTATTAATGAAGACTGCTGCAATGAGCACGCCGCCATAACTGCTGAAGTCCAAACTCAAGGTCGTGATAATACCTTGTGCCGTTCCGATAATCCCCAGTGCAAGTGCTACCATATACGTGACAAACGAGATATTGCCCCCATAAAACGAAGACTTCACACTTCGCACAATGCCTTCAAGAGGTTCATCAAGCCCAAACCCTCGAAAAAGAAGGTATATGCCAATGAATGCGCTTATTACAATGAGAGCACCTTCGGGTTGCCGAGCAAACGAGAATATCGCAAATAAAATGAGCGTAAGTCCAACCGGTATGAAAAAATAGTTCGCAATCTTTGGATCCTCGAAGAGCTTCTTAATCGTGTAATAGGTACTTTCAAGGCTTTCAGACTGACGTATGACCACACGTTTTACGCCATCAATTTGTATACGGGATTCAACGATAGGCAGTATAAACTCATCTTCTGCGCCGTCAGAGACGATAACGACGCTCGTCGCATTAACCTTTTTAAGTACAAAGTCAAGCTGCTTTGCGAGGTTTTGGTCTGATTTTAAGCCAACATCTTCGTTGCCTGCTATGGACGCAATCTCGGCATCGATTCCTTCTGACGTTAGATCGTCATAAACGCGAATGCCCTCAAAAATAGCGTTTACATCAGAATCTTCGGGATCGATCAGGCCGAGCTGTAACGCTGCGTTGACGTTATCTTCCCGCCCGATGATCGGACACTGGAGGTGGGCTTTTGCCCCCAGATCGTTGTCACGATCGATACATAAGACCAGTTTCATTCTTACTTGCACGGAGCATGAAGCTTATAGAAGGCCGGAGCGCTGCAAAAGGAGGAGATCATCTGTCTCGAGTTTTTGCCCGTCTTTAAACATAGCATAAACTTCCTCAGCTCGTTTAAGCACGTCGACCCTCTCTCGAGATTCACGGGCTTCTTTGGTGCGCTTTTTGAGACTCAATATGATCTTGTCGTAGTCTCTTAACTCCTTTTCCATTTTTATGTACTTTTGATGCTGTTCGTCAGCACTCTCTTGTGCACGCACAAATTCTTTATGTGCCACATCAGCTTCAGCGCGAATCTTATCCGCTTCCTTGAAGCATTTCAGCATCTGTTCGTGACATTCCTGCGCACGGTCTGCGTTTTCCGTAAGCTGCTTGTGAAATTCGCTTGCCTCTTCCCGGAGCTGGTGAGCATTATCCAACGCTTCCTTAAGTTCAGTGTTGTTTTCAAGCTCTACCCGCTTCTTTCTGTACTCTTCCCACAAGTGGGCGATGCGATCCACAAGTTCGCGCTCTTTTTCCGTACTTACAACTTCAGTCTGCTGCCTAAATTCAAGCTGATCAATTTCACGCTTGAGTTCGCTTAACGAAAGTCCGCCCGAGACTCTAAATTTCCTTTTAATCTGGTCTGCTTTTGCGAGGAAGGTGTTCGCTTGTTCATTAAGGCTGTCCCGCTTATCCTTGTTCTCTGAAACGAGCTTATTGTACTCATCTCGCTTGTCTTTAGACTGCTGTGCGCTGTCTATCAGTGCTCGGGTCTTCGTGTTTAACTCGTCACGTCTCGTAGCGAACTGACTTGCTTCTGCATTAAGCCGGTTGCGCTCAAGTTTCGAGGCGTCGGCTTCCTTTTTCAGCAAGGCTTTTTTTTCCTGCAACTCTTTCAGCATGCGCTCCTCTCTCGAATATCGGCAGTATCATGGTGAGGTCCTTCTGCATAATTACGATGTCTGCAATATCATACAGAATTGGACTTGCGTTAAATGCTACGGAAAACCCGGCAGCTTCAAACATTGAGGCGTCATTTGCACCATCTCCGATCACAATACAATCCTCGGGGCGCACCCCCGCTCGCTTAGCAATCGCCTCAAGTGCCTCTTTTTTGGAGTTTTGGTGCACTAGTGGGCCAACAACTTCTCCCGTCAAATATCCGTCTTGCGTAACGAGTTCATTGGCGACAAGACAGTCAATTCCAAGTTCTTGAGCTACCTTGCGGGCAACGATCGTGAACCCTCCAGAGATCATTGCGATCTTATACTCCTTCTTAAGCTCCCGGATGAGCTCTTTAGCCCCTTTCATAAGAGTTACCTCTGAGGCTACTTTTTCTACCTCCGCTACTTTAAGACCTTTTAAGAGCTTAACGCGTTCTCTTAAGGCCTCTTCAAAATCCATTTCCCCCCTCATAGCGCGCTTTGTTAGCGTAACTACAAGGTCTCCGACATTGGCCGCCTTCGCCAATTCATCGATTGTTTCGCCATCGATGAGCGTGCCGTCCATATCGAAAACGATCAGTATTGCACTTCCATTGCAAAATAATCTACCACGTGGGGAATTGATAGGCTCCAAGCTCATGGCTGAAGCAGTAGTCGACCTCCTGGTAGTTATTTTTAAACTCTACCACATCTTTTTTAACCTTTTCGGGTGCTTCGCCATTAAGCACTCGTGCGACAAGTCCTGCAATAACTTTCATCTCCGACTCTTTCATTCCCAGTCGTGTCAGCTCTTGCGTTCCCAATCGAAGCCCCGAAGGATTTTCTGGGGCGTTATGATCATCCCAAGGCAACAGATTTTTGTTAGTAATAATGTTTGCCTCTTCAAGGGCAACTGCCTTAGCACTGGCGCGTCCTACATCCAATACGATCTGATGCGACTCGGTGAATTCTTTTTCAGGACACAACACGTTGAATCCGGTGTCGTAGAGTGCCGCGCCGAGTGTCTTTGCGTTCTTGATCGTCTGCTGCGCGTAAGCTTTCCCGAATTCAAGCATCTCTACGAGTGTGACCGCCAGCCCAGCGACGTGATGCAGGTGATGGTTGCTGACGGTTCCTGGGAAAACCGCTTCATCGATCGCGTCGGCTAGCGTGCGTGTCGAAAAAATTATGCCGCCTTGGGGGCCAGGAAACGTCTTATGCGTTGAACCGGTCATTACATCCACTCCCTCGCGGAGTGGGTCCTGGAACTGTTCGCCTGCAATGAGGCCGAGCACGTGCGCGGAATCGTACACGATTGCTGCACCGACGTCACGTGCAGCATCGTACGCTTCTTTTACTGGGTGTGGGAAGAGAAACACGCTCGCCCCAAAAAGCACGATTTTGGGCTTCTCCTTATAAATTGCAGTGACCATCGCATCGCTGTCGATATTCATCTCTTCGAAGTCGAAGGGATGTTTGATGATCCTAAAGTTGCGTATGCCCGCAACGGACTTCCTTCCATGGCTTATGTGACCACCGTGTGCGGTGTCAAGCGCCATTAATCCATCATTTACGTTTGAAAGGGCAAAAAAAGCTGCAATATTCGCGTTTACACCTGAGATGGGTTGCACGTTAACGTGCTCCGCCTTGAAAAGTTTAAGGGCTAGGTCGATGGCGTATTGTTCGACCTCGTCGATATATTTGCACCCTTGGTAATACCGGTGGCCTACCTTGCCCTCGGCGTATCGATGGGCGAAATCGGTTGCCAAAAGCTGGCGCACGGCGGGACTGGTGATATTCTCACTAGCGATCAACGGGAGGGACTCGCTGAGCCACTTGTGATGAGCCCTCACCGATCGCGTTATATCATCGACGTGCATGGCATCTAGAGATTATGCGTGCCTATGATAAACCTTTCTCACGAGGCAACCCACAGCAAGACCGAATTCGATTTTAAGCACGTCAAAAGACGTTACTATTTATATCCCACACTGCTATGTAAGTGCATAAGTTGGTTTCGCGAAAGCTCCAAGGTATTGCAATGAAACCTCTCCGCAAATCTCTACTAACCTTCCTTTTAGCCACAGCGCTGTTCATCATCGTTTATAGCGCTGTCTTCCTCTTAGTGATGGCCAGTGTTGAAGGGAGGTCTTATACGATAATCGACGCGGTCTACTGGGTTATCGCAACGATGACCACTCAAGGTTTAGGAGACATCGTCTTTGAAAGCAGCGTTGGCAGGATTTTTGCAGTGCTTGTAATGCTGACTGGCATAATCATCTTTTTCGCAATCCTGATCCCCGTCGTCCTTCAGCCTGTGCTGGAGAGCGTTCGGCGATCGGTGCCAACGAAGTCAAAGGCCGATAACCACGTGTTGATCGTTGGCTATAACTCTATGGTGGAAACGATAATCGAGGATTTTTTAGAGCGGGGTTTATCGTACCTCGTTATTCACGACGAAAGGGAAGTTATTGAGGACTTAGTCGAACGAAAGATCCCCTGCATATTTGGAAATCCCACCGAAGAAGTGACTTTGCGAAATGCTCAGATAGAACGCGCAAGCAAGGTCGTCCTCAATCAGAGCGATGAGAAGAATGCCATCGTCGCGCTTACTGCAAAGAAGCTTACGCAAGCGGACATCATTGGTCTTGTTGAAGACATGTCAAACGCCGCTTACTTGCTCTATGCGGGTGCTGACAAAGTCGTATCGCCTAAGCAGCTCCTTGGCATCGATATTGGCCACAAGGCCGCCATGCCTATTACGCACCGGCTTGTTGGCTCCACTCCTCTGATTGGCTCTTTGCGGATTTTTGAGCTTCCGATTCTAGGTGAAAGCGGCATTAACGGGTTATCGATCGAAGACGCCAAGATACGTGAAAGAACCGGTGCAACAATCATAGGCATATGGAGGGGCGCAAAAATCAACTTCAATCCATCGGCCTCTGACATCATCACTGACACCTCGGTGCTTCTTCTTGTAGGCACAAAAAAGCAACTGGACGCGGCGAAGGAACTCTCAATGTGTCGGCTCGATGGCACGTACTGCGCAATCAGGGGGCACTACATCGTAGCGGGGTATGGTGACGTCGGAAAACGGGCATCCAAGGTGTTGCGGTCAAACGGCATAGAACACATCATCATCGATAAGCACCACGGTGACGTGGTTGGAAGCTCAGCCGATAGGACAATCCTTAAGCAAGCAGGGATTACCGAAGCATCTACGCTTCTCGTCACGGTTAATAATGATTTGGATGCAATCTACACCACTCTCGTTGCGAGAAAACTAAACCCGCAGATTGACATTATCTGTCGTGCAGTGCGTCCACAAGCGGTTGAAAAGTTGTATCAAGCGGGGGCAGACTTTGTGCTATCTCAGTCCGTTGTAGCTGGCCAACTCTTGCTGAAATTTGTTGATCCCCGACCACGCGGCACCAAACTACGGGAGATCCTGCTCTCGGAGGACATGAAGGTTGTTGAATATCCTGCCGGTACGTCACTCGGAGGTAAAAGTCTAGGGGATGTTAAGATACGATCACGCACCGGGTGTACCGTTATCGCCGTCACTGTCAATGGAGCAACTACACCAAATCCCGATCCGCATCAGGTTATCCCTAAAGAATCTTTTCTAACTGTAATCGGCACGCCGGGACAGATACGTGAATTCAAGCGCATCTTCGGATAGCTCTTTTATGGATTCTTTCGCAACGCATTGCTCAGCACTTTTGAAAAACAAAGCCGTTTGCTGAATATAGGCTCAGATCTGGGGTTTTTCCATGTCGTGTGGAAAGAAATGGGTCAACCTGAACTGTTCACCTACCCGAACGCTAGCGGCTTCCCAACCACGCAGCGACGAGGGATATGACGAACAGAATAAGGAATACACCTATTAAAAGCCAAGCAATACTCCATGCGAGTCCAAACCCCCATCCGAGCAAGTACGCAATAATTGCAATTATAAGAAAAATAATTGCCCAGTAAATTAAAGTGCTACGCAAGGCCATAGTTCCACCTCTGCTAGTAAATCGCTAAAATTGTATATAAGCATTGTCTTATCGTTCTTTTGTTAAACGATTGCGCAAGAAGCGAAGAAAAGAAAATTTACCCGCAGTTTACGGCACAAGTGGTGCCCCGTAACTGAACTCTTCAAACTCTAAGACAAACTTCCACAGCATCTGATCGGTGCACGAAGCGGTGAAAGACGCGCCGTTTTGAGACAGTGAGAACTCTTTGATTTCTGTCACCACCTCGCGATCGCATTTGCCACAGTTATGCGGCCCCCGCCGGGAGCCTCCTCCAACCGGATCGCAGATCACAGTAGCCATCTCTTGCGTGCGCTTTAAGACTTCCACGGCGGTCCACAACCATGGGGGCCTATAAAGGCCTTTTTTCCAAAGCGCCTCAAGCAAAGTGCCCTTTTGTACGTTGCACAAGTTCAACGAGATCGTATTTGAGTACGGGGCAGCGTCGCGAACGGATTGTAGGGCATCCTCCAGAGCTTCCCGTTCCGTCATGAAAGGTGGCTTGAGGAGTAGGTAAGCCTTAACAGTGAAGTCGTGAGCGATTGCGGTTTCAGATGCCCTGATAAAATCGCCAAATGAAAATCCTTTGTTAACGCAGTTGTTTCTGACGCGGTCACTTGACGTTTCAAGACCAATTGCTACTTCAACGTGCTCGTTTGTTCGAGCGATATCATAGCAGATCTCAGGGGTGACATATTCCGGTCGACTCTCGACGATAACCTTCGGCATGCCCTTCAACTCAGACAGGATTGTGTCTCGCACATCATGGGGTACCTCTTCTTGATCGAGAAAGCTGCCTGAGGTGAACAGTTTCACGATCTTGAACGCTTTGCCATAGTGTGCAATTACTTGGTTGAATTGGTTTTGAATGTCGGAAGCTTGCACATAAGGATTCGAGTTGACGTTATAGCCGCACATGGTACAGCCGTCTCGGCGAGCCCAGGAGCAACCTTTTGTCGTAAGGACCATAGTAAGCGACGGGACGATCTCACCATTGAGCAGATCGAGGCCCGTCCATGCAAATCGCTCAGTGTTACGTTCACGATGGCCACGTTTCTCTCCTTCAGAGTATCGTTGCACGCGCTTACGAGCTCCATGCTGTTTTTTCATCGCGACTCCACGTGCCGTATAGCAACCGCGCCACCTCTTTTTGACGCTTGCATCTCCCAGCCGCTCATAAGAGCTCTTCCGACTGCAATGACGTCATCGTTCGCAACAACGACCTCGTCAAAAGGCCGTATGCCTGGGTCGGCATTTAGTACACCGACAGCAAAAACCGTTCCTTTTGGCTCGAAATCATCGATTTGCACGCAGTACCTTCCCCTACTTGTGCGTTCGTACCTTCGAGCGCCTTCGATCGTCAGGGCAAGGGTCTGATAGCTGCCGGTTATCGTCGCAATGCGTCTTCCATGATCCGAGGCATAGTACGTAGGAAAAAGCCCGCGGATTTTTGGGATATCTGGAAAGATAGCCTCTGACGCGTGGGGGCCAAATTGAAAATCAGCGAGATCCTGTATGTAATCAAACCGCAAATCGCGCCGGGCAGGAGAATACGTGTCAACAAGCTCGTGTGCGACAGCGCGTAAGCGTTGGAGGGACGCAGATCTAAGGACGTTATCATCATCGATGGTATATACTACGTTGATTCCCAGTTGCTCAGCTGCAGCTTCACAGATCTGTCGATAGGGCCCGCTTACGTGTGCAATAACACTTTCAAAAGTATTGGCCGACAGGTATTGAGTGAGGCACGCGGTCACCCACTCTCTCTCGTCGCACGTCCATGTGCCGGTGACCGGTATGTCGTAGTTGCTCGCAGGGTACACAATCTCAAGGCTTCGTGGCACTACGCCGACAGGCGACGTGATTATAGCCTCGTTAAGATGCTGGCGCAGTTCCCCGAGCTGTGCGAGGACAATCCTGTGTGACCGCGAGCGAGAATACGGTTTCCGTGCAGAACACGGAAGCAGTAGGAGGATGCCGTCTCTTCTCTGGAGGCGCTCGCAGACGCGCTCGCCAAAACGACGTATTTCCGGCCTGTTTAGGGATTCTTGTGAACACGCGAGGAGCGTAGCCGTCCGCACGATCGGTGATCGCCGTTCAAAGTAATCGTACTCGTTGTCAAGCAATCGTAAAAGCGCTGTAAGTGCCGGAGCTGCCCTGCATCTTCCCTCCACAAGCTCCCGTAGGGTCCCGCGTTCGATATGTTCGGCTACCTTGTTGAGCTCTTCTTTGAGGGCTTTTTTGTTGTGGTCAGCTGCTAACGCCACCTTATGTTCGAACGAGAGTTCCGTTATGTTGGCCCCCTGGCAGACACCGCAAAAACAGGGCCTATGCGAAACCTCGTCAAAACGTCGTTCGCTGTCGGCACCGAGAAAGTACCCTTCGCGTGCCTTGACCTCTGCAATAATGGAATCAAAAAGGTCAACGCCTGCGTATACCAGCAAGCTCACGTTCGTCGGCGTCGCCAACGCCGGCACATAAAGCGCTGAATCAGGATTTGCTAATTTTCGAGCTCTCAAGAGCGCCTTAGTCAAGCCACGTGGATCATCGCGGAATCTCGCCGCTCCTGCGAGGATGACTACATCAGCATCGATTGATTCTGTCCCAGTCCCTTCTTGAGCAGCGACGATTGCCACGTCGATTTCCGCTCGGTCAATCGTCGATTCCTTAAGGAGCTCGAGGTCTTCTTTGGACTCAAGGCTGTACGGGGTAGCGAGCACTCCGCCTCGCCACCCTAGACTTCCTAAGCGGGCAGCACCGTCTCGTTTTGTTACCTCGAACAGGCGCGTCATATTCTTTCACAAGGGTAAGAGCGTCGCATAAGAACTTAGTTTTGCAAGATCGTCGTGATTCCACGTGCTATCATAGGCAAAGGTCGCTTCAACGTTTTTAGATCTGATAAGCGCTATCAGATTTCGTACCGCGGATTTGATTGAGGCGTAGTCTGGATCGGGGACTTCAGACTGACCGATAGGATACGTTTCTGCGAGCTCTTGTGGATAAGGACCAAAAGGCGCTTTC
>DASVJT010000065.1:0-2034 GCA_036385775.1 archaeon | reverse complement strand
CCGTTTCATTTTAGTAAGACGTGTGCTGTTACAAGGGCGCTATTGAAGGTGGAAATTATGAAGTTCAAACCACGATATCTCGCAGCCGCGTCTTGCATTCTCGTTATAGTCGTTATCGCAAGCACGGCAGGGTGTACGAGTAGCTCAACGAGCTCGAACCAACAAGCATCAACGCAGCATCTAATAGCCAAGCGGACCCAAATCCATCGGATATGCGGTCTAAAGTCCGTCCCAGCGCATTAACGAAACGCTTAAAATAGACTATTCTACCGCGTATTTGTACCACACGAATGATACAGTCTCGCAAGTCACCTCGTTTTACAAGGCGCAGATGCCAAAACTTGGTTACGCCCACAACGTGACTTCAGACCGCTCCGATTACTCATATATCACCTACTAAAAACAAGGCAAACACGTCGCGATTGAGATTAGGCCGGTGAAGCAGTTGGACAATAGCAACAGCAACGTTACTTCGATCGCTGCTAACGTGATGGATGTCTGACTACCCGACGATTTTAGGATTAGATGATGCTCAGGCACTCGACGCGCTCGTGTCATCCTTCAGGAGCTTGTGAAATGCCGAGAATGACGGACAGGAAAAAGAAAGAAGTGGCTCTCATATTAGCCTCTTGCGTAAGCGCCTGGTGCTAGGTGCGATTATAGACAGGCCGCCAAGTGCAGATGGGAGCAAAGCCTGATCACGCTTGGAAAAAAGAATAGGAATAGTTAAATCAACGCCCATCGCAGCGACATAAGGGAGGTGAAAAACTTGGTAGGACCAGTAGGAAAAGCCGCAGCCGTTCATCATCATAGAGACAAGAAGGATGATGATAAGAAGGACAACGATGTCATAGACCACAAGGGAGCGGCGGTTGTAGCACATCGAAGACGCAAATAGAGAGTGTATAGACGGGCTCTTGAAACGGCGGCAGCGACATAAGCAAAGCGTTTTGCTATAATCTATTCGTTATCTGCTAACTCATCATTTTTTTCGATTTAAGCGGCGTGCGAGATTATACAACTAAATCCTTAAGCGCATGTAGCTGTGCTTTCCGTTCAGCCATTCCCGTATGAAATATTTAGAAATTGACTCCACGTCCCCTTCACGCCCGCTTATTTCATATAGACTGGCTTTTTTACCGGCGAGTTCAGCACTGACTCGGCAGGCGGAGCTGTGGGTAAATTCTATTGTTGCCCTTTGCCTTGCCGACTTTTGCGTCGGCGATGTGTGCGTCCGCAACCCGCCAAGAAACTCACTCTTCTTGCTTCTTCCCCTCAACCGATTCTTTCAAGCTCTGCATCTCTGCTCGCATCCCTTTCAGCTCGGCGAGGTCAGCCTTGATTTCGTCCGTGCTCTCCTCCAATGTAGAGAGCTTTTCTAAGCGCTCTTCGATTGCACTCAGTTGAGCGATGACGTTGCCGATCGTCTCTTTACTTGTTTCGGTGAGTTTTTCCCGTTCGGCCCTGAACTTCTCAAGGAGGGCCGTCGTGGTGGTGGCCGTCACGAGGCTGGCAAAGAGGATGGCAGAGATCATAGCGACAACCGCGATAATCCTGCCAAGCCCCGTGTAAGGCACCACGTCCCCGTAGCCGACGGTCGTTATAGTGACGATCATGAACCACAGCGCGTTGTCTACATCGGTCACGTTGGGGTTCACGCCCGATTCGACGTAAAAGAAGAGAAACGAGCCGACGATGATGACCAGTAAATAAAGGGCTAAGCCGTAGATGAGCCGGGTCTTTTCAGCGAATGAGAGGACTTCTTTTTCGATTCGGCGTGAGAACCTGAGGAGGGCAACGATTCGGACGAGTCTCAGAAGCTTGAAGGTTAAGGTAAGCGGCAGAGCGACGCCGAACGAAACGAGGGCAAGGTAGTCAAAAGGAATGATGGCGAGAATGTCGGTCCACTGGTACGCGACGTAGCTCCACTTGTTGTCCTGCTCGTTCACCCTAAACAAGTATTCGACCCATAAGAAGAGCACCACAACCGCGTCAAATGTCGCGATCGCCTCTAGGCTGCCTGACCTTAAGGGA
>DASVJT010000064.1:0-1875 GCA_036385775.1 archaeon | reverse complement strand
CGTCTGAATCCAGAAGGTGTACCTCATCGATGATGATCACAGAGACGTCATTGACGAACTTATGAGTCGTGCTGTGCTTTCTGCTTGAAGAATCCCATTTTTCCGGGGTCGATATGATAATCTGAGCGCTTCGTGCTTTTGCAGGGTCTAGCTCACGTTCTCCAGAAACGACGTAGACTTCGAACCCCATTGGTGTAAACAGGGCGTTCCACTCGCTTTCTTTCTCGTTTGTGAGTGCACGTAGAGGGGCTAGGTAGAGGATTTTCCCTCTTTTTGGCTTTGAGAGCTCGCGAACCATTGCAAGCTCTGCAAGAACGGTTTTTCCAGATGCAGTAGGAGCAGCCACGACGACGTTTTCATCCGAGGTAAGAAGACGGGGCAAAACGCGCGATTGCATTTCATTAAAAAACGAAAAGGGGAAGAGGGAAGCAAACTGTCCGCTAATTGAATCTGCAACTGACAGCATCCTCTGGGCCTACCTCATAACAACAGGAGTCTCGCCAGACTGCTATTTTAAGCTATGTATTAGGGGGAAAAAGTAATATGGCGTCACCAGCATTTTGAAATGACAGGAAAAGTGTGTGACGATGGCGATTGAAATAAAAGGCGACAGTGTGACGCTCTCGAAAGAATGCTTCGAGGGTCAGGATTTCAGCTATTATGGTCGAATGAAAGGCGACGTTCTTGAACTATCACTTGTCGAGGCTGCTTTTCTCATTGAACGGGAGCGCCTCGACTTAGGAATCACACTTAAAGAGTTCTTCAAGGTAGCTTCCACCATTCAACCCTATTTGGATCTTAAGTACGTCGTCTACAAAGACCTGCGTGAACGTGGCTACTATGTGAAGCCTAGTGTAACCGACTTCCGATTGTATCCACGTGGCGGGAGGCCGGGCGAGGGCCCCGCGTCAGCTTACGTCTACGTGCTCTCTGAGCGTATCTCTCTTCCTTTTATGGAACTCGTGAAAAAGGTGAAACTCACGCAAAAAGTACGGAAAAAGATGCTCCTCGCGGTCGTCGATGAGGAAAGCGATCTGACCTTTTACGCAGCGAAAACCGCTCATATGCAGGGTAAGATGCCCCCGCTCGCGCTTGATCTCTCTGAAGCGGATGCCACTCTACTCGACGATCGAGTTGTGATTTGGGACGGACATCACGCCGTGCAGCTTTACCGAGGGGGTTTTTATGGAAAGCTCGTAGATGGGAAAATGTTACAGCTCTCTCTTCTTGAGTGCGCATATCTCATGCAGCTCGGATTGCCGGTTGAGGATGGGGCTACAAACAGGCGCTTCACCACTTTGCAGTTCATACAACGAGCCGAGGTTATTGAACCTGAATTCGCGATGAAACTAGACGTATATACGGATCTTAGGGATCGTGGTTTTGTCGTTAAGACGGGTTTCAAGTTTGGAAGCCATTTTAGGGCATATGAGCAAATCGAAGACGTCGATCGGATTCCGCACTCAAAGTACCTCGTACACGCCCTGCCAAAAGATTTCATCGTAATGCTACCTGAAATGTCACGGGCAATTCGTCTTGCACACGGCGTTCGCAAGCGGATGATTTTTGCTTATAAGGAAAAAAAGGCCCTCGAATACCTTGACATTGGGCGGGCAAAGCCATGATAAGTCTATTTGACCTCCAGTTTCGAAATGGGGCTTAGAATAACGCGCCAGTGCAAAGCTTCCGTTTAATATACGGTGTCTTTATAACCGCTGATGACTATCAATAGCCGAAATAAGTAGAGGGAAGGGGCCAGAACAAGATGCCAAACGACCAGTTTATCGTAACTCCGTGGGAAGTTGAAGGTCACGTTGACTACAACAAGCTGATAGCCCTTTTTGGAACGCAGCCCATTGACGAGGTTATTTTAGC
>DASVJT010000063.1:0-7613 GCA_036385775.1 archaeon | reverse complement strand
GCTGTTCATCGAAGTGCGGGCGGAACGCGCGTACATCTACACAGAAGTCATCAGTGGAGTCGGAGGACTACCGCTAGGAACGCAAGGAAAAGTGATAGCACTCCTTTCCGGAGGGATCGATTCGCCGGTGGCAGCGTGGCTCATGATGAAGCGCGGTTGCACCATCATCCCACTGTTTTTCGACTGTGTGCCCTTTACAGGTGATGGCGGACGCGAGCGGGCGCTGGCTGTTGTCAAAGCACTCGCAGTGTGGGCAGGACGTCCTTTAGATCTTGGAATAGTGAACCATGGAGCCAATTTGGAGCAGTTTAAGAGTTTAGCCCCACGAACAACCTGCGTGCTTTGTAAGCGAATGATGTATAGGATCGCCGCATTGGTCGCTAAAGAAGAGCACGCACAAGGTATCGTTACTGGAGAAAGCATTGGCCAGGTCGCAAGCCAAACGACCAAAAACATTTTAGCCATCGACCAAGCTGCTGATGTTCCCGTGTATCGTCCGTTGGCGTGTCTCGATAAGACAGAAAGCATAAAAAAAGCGCGACGCATCGGCACTTACCATTTGTCGACAGCTGGTCATCCTGCGGCCTGCGAGGCGACTCACCGACACCCGACTACGAATGCAGATCTTTTTGAACTGAAAGCATTGGAAAAAGAGCTGCCGCTAAACGAACTAACCGCTGCAACATCGGATAGTCTCGTTTGGCAACGAATCTATCCTGAAAAGTTATATCAATGGGTTTTATGTCCTGAGCGTAAGTAACAAAAACCCTGTTTGTTTGCTACGCGCTAATCGCTTTTCTGCCAGAATTTTGTTTTATTGAGCTGATGTAAGCTTATGCGCGTTGCGCCATTATACTGGAATATCGGTCCAGCTTTTCGTTACTTCGTCGACCCGCTTTAGCAGGTACTTTTCCTGCAGCAAGTTATCGACATCTGCAGCAAGCAAATTTGCGATCGAAAGCGCGCAAAAGATTACGTCTACAACCTCCTCCTCCTGAGCGGTCGCTTCTTTGCGTCGAACAGCAGTGGCAAGCTCCCCGCATTCCTCTAAGAGGACCGATAAAAGAAAGAGTAACCCAGAGGCGTTATCAATCGTCCCGTACCTAACTTTAATTTGCTTTTGTATTTCAGCAAGATCCATCTTAACTTCGCGACGCGGCTAAGCGGACGTCATCGACACGAATCGTCTTTCTTCCTGCGTGCTGCGCCAATATTAAAGCTCGTTCAGTGAGATCGATAACGTAGTTTTCCATGACGTTGGCAAGTGCTTCAGCTGCCTCTTGGCTAACGCGTTCCGCGCCTGCTTTTCGAAGAATTCTATCTACAGGAGCTATGGGTAATTCAGTCATTCAAGTCTCCTATTTTTTTAAGGACATTTACAGTTCGGTAAGCGAGCGTCATTGTGTTCCTGACTGCTACTTAAAGGGGGTGACCATCCAGTCCCACGACTTGCCAGAACGCTCGTCCTGTGCACTTCCATTTATGAGTGCGGGGCGAATAGTTGGATCGTCCCAAGGACGCCGCTCCTCATCAGGTGCGACGTAGTCGTAGAGTCTGTTAACGAAATACACTAGAAAGGCACGCTGGTCACCGAGGGCTTTAAATCCGTGCCAATAGTGTCCGGGGATACGGACTAGCTGTAGAACGTCGCTTGTGAGGATAATCTCATTTAGCTCTGCGGTCTCATCATCAAACGCACAAAGCTTGATGGCACCGCGCAACACGACGAAGAGGTCAGTTTGTCCCCGAGTGTGTCGATGCCACGCCCTAACGACGCCAGGGTAGGTAATTGAGAAATTACATTGCTGGAGTGAATCATCAGCTATCCAGTCTTTTCTGACTAATTCTGTGAAGAAACCTCTCTCATCAGCGCGTTTGGTGAGCGGCTTAGTTTCAACCCCTTGAAGCATGTATAGGCCACAATTTTGTGCTTCTAGTTTAACTTATTTGCGTTATTGCGTGATGTGTCTTCAATCGCGGCGTGCTACGTCATTGGTCGTCCGGCCAACAAAACGACCGTGAGTACAAAGGTAAACATTGACGTGAAGAGCATAACGTTTAACGCACGAGTAACGGTGGTACGTGTGATATCACCTTTCCCTTCACCTATTTCATAGTCAAAGGGCTTAATTAGCGTCACGCCCAAACCCCCCGCGAACAAGGCGACGGGGATGCCAGAGTTGATTGCTCGCTTCTTGTGTCGATCCCGTTTTAAAACAGTCCACGCTTTGGCACATGCCGCTTTGCCTGACGTTACATAAAACCCTAACATCATAGGAACGACTGCTAGGCGCGTTGGAAGGTAGTTTAGCACATCATCTAGTCTAGCTGAAAACAATCCTGCATACTCGCGGTAGTCTCTATAACCGAGCATCGAATCGAGAGTGTTCACAGCACGATAGCTTATGGCGCCGGCGACGCCAAAAACGGCAAAGAATAAAAGTGGAGAAACAACACTGTCGATTGTATTCTCCGCCACCGATTCACATACGCTTGATAAGATGCCCTCGCGATTGAGTTCCGCCCTGTCTCTACTAACGAGCGCTCGCAACTCGAACCGAGCCGCTTCGATTTCTGTATAAGCTAAATCAGTTACGCGAAGTGCTTCTTTCTGCAGGGTGAATACAGTGAAGGATGACTTGAGCAAGTAAGCGCTTAGCAGAACATAGAGTGGCAAAAACAGTTCGTTCTCGCTTGCTAAACGATAGCCGAGCAATTGAAAAAGCACGACCGGCACGGTAAAGCCTACAATCACGCCTGTTGCCACAGCTGTTCCCTTGAGTCTTTGTGCTCGCTTAGTTCCTGTGTACAGTCGCTTCTCCAGTGCTGCAATGATTCGCCCTATCCAAACGACTGGGTGCACCTGAGCGGGAGGTTCACCAACAAAAGCGTCAAATATCAGCGCTATTGCAAGGATACAGATCTGGAGGAGAAGCCAAGAAGGCATTTCTTATAATCCAATGATTGAATATAACGCTTCGATGTCCACATGTCGCCGCACTATGTGAGCCAATTCGTCAAAGGGATCCCTGTCGAAATCTGAGTGAGGATTACGCTTCGGATCAGTTAGCAATGGTGTGTTGTGGCGCATTCCTTTTCCCCGCTGCGAATGTCTCAAGTTAAGGTACCCCATCAGAACTGAGCGAAAGTTTTCGTTGTGGAACAAGCCGTGTAAATAGGTGCCCAAGATGAGACCAGTGTCATCCTGAGCGCCTTCGTCATCAAATATCGTGACATTAGCTACCGTAGCCCCCATATGAATTTCATATCCGCGTACTGTTTTACCTCTCAAGCTGTCGAGCAGTGGCCCGCATCCTGTAACGTGTTTTTCCACCTGTTTCGTCTCTTTACTGCACGAGTTAAAAACCGTGTGAGCGTGCAGCAGCTGTAACCCTTCGATTACCTTCCTTTCGTTTTGCATGCCCTCAAAGCCCTCATCCACTATCGTTTCGCCAAGCATCTGAAATCCGCCGCAGATGCCAATGATCGGAATCGTGCCTGCACTCGCTATGATCTGCTTATCGATCCCCGACCGGCGTATTGCAGCCAAATCGTCAATAGTGTTTTTTGTACCAGGAATGATCACAGCGTCTGGTGTACCAAGATCGCCGTCTAACGAAACATATCGGATTTTTGCGAAAGGCTGAAGCGGTTCAAAGTCAGTGAAATTCGAGATATGTGGAAGCTTAATTACCGCAATGTCTAGCACGCTGTTTGAGGGGGGCGGCGCGTCCCCAAGTGAAACGGAATCTTCTGAAGGCAACCGTACATTAACGAGTGGAATGATGCCTAGAACGGGGATCCCTGTGAGCTTCTCGAGCTGAGTCACTCCCGACTCAAGCAGTTTTTCATCACCTCTAAATTTGTTTATTATAAAGCCTTTGACCCGACGCCTATCCTCAACGGGGAGCAATTGAATTGTCCCATAAAGGCTCGCAAAGACACCACCTCGCTCAATATCGCCTATAAGAATAACGGGAGCGTCAACACTTTGGGCAACTCGCATATTTGCTATATCCCGGTCGTAGAGGTTGATCTCTGCGGGACTACCAGCACCTTCGATTATGACAATCTCGTATGAACGAGACAACTGTGCGAGCGAATCGCAAACGTGCTTAAAGATGACATTGACTGAATCGTAGTACTCACCAACCCTCCTGTCACCTAAGGGTTTCCCATGCAAGATGACTTGTGATATCGAGTCACCCTTAGGCTTCAACAAAATTGGATTCATGTCAGCTGACGGTTCAATTTTAGCGGCCCACGCTTGTACAGCCTGAGCAATACCAATCTCATCACCGTCCTCCGTTACCCACGAATTCAAGCTCATGTTTTGTGACTTAAAAGGCGCCACCTTGAACCCGCTATTCACCAACAACCTGCACAGTGCAGCAGTTAAGACACTCTTGCCTACGTGAGATGCTGTCCCACTAATCATTAAAAAACGGGCCATAAACCAAATACCTAGCGCTGCTCACTGCAATTTCTGTTTGACAGGATAGTTGTGTGAATTCACACTTCTTCTCGCAGAACGTGATAAATAGTTGTTGGAGGGCACGAAAACGAGTTTAACGCGTGGCCCTATTTAGTGAAGCAATCCAAACTGAATTCGATTTCCAATAGCAAAAGATGCCTGATGATTGCATAATGTTCAGACACGCGCCGGGTTTATAAAGCCACCCTGTATCATAAAGTCGGCAAGGACGAGCGCAACCATAGCCTCAGCGACTGGCACAATTCTCGGCAATATACAAGGATCGTGTCTGCCAGAAATAGACAGATCAACTTCCTGCAACGTTTTCACATTAATTGAGGTTTGCTGCACTCCAACTGAGGGCGTCGGTTTTACAGCAATTCTGCAAACGACTGGAGCTCCAGTCGAGATGCCACCAAGGATTCCACCAGCTTTGTTCGTTTTAGTTTCAACCTGCCCGCCTTTTGCAGTGAACGGGTCGTTCATTTCTGTTCCTTTGAGTCGTGCTGAGCGAAAGCCGGCACCAATCTCGACTGCTTTCACGGCACCAACACTCATCAGCGCTTTGGCCAGTTCTGCGTCCAGTTTTCCAAATACAGGCTCGCCAACTCCCGTCGGAACATTAAAGGCGACGATTTCTGCGATTCCGCCTACACTGTCACCTGCCTTTTTCATTCGTTCAACACACGCGACCATCTCATCAGAAGCAGCTGCGTCACAGCATCGTACGATGCTCCTCTCTGCTAGCATCAAATCTTCAGGACTTTCAAAAACGAACTTCGATTGTATTCCGTGAATTTCTACAACATGCCCAAGCACTCGGATATCTCGAAGCGCAAGTAACTGCTTAGCTATAGCTCCTGCAGCAACGCGTGCCGCCGTCTCACGCGCTGACGCTCTGCCGCCACCTCGGTGATCTCGCCATCCATACTTAGCGTGAAACGTGTAGTCGGCATGTCCTGGGCGCGGGACATAACGCAGCTCATCGTACGTACGCGAATCAACATCTTCGTTTTGTATGATAATAGAGATTGGCGTTCCGAGCGTCTTGTCTTCAAAAATACCAGATAATATCTGCGCTGTATCACTTTCCGATCGCTGCGTGGTAACCGAACTTTGGCCAGGACGTCTACGATCAAGTTCTTTTTGAACATCTTCAGGAGTGATTCGCAACCCTGCAGGACAGCCGTCGATGACCGCCCCAGTGGCTGGACCATGACTCTCACCCCAAGTCGTTACCCTAAACAAACGTCCCCAGGTGTTCATAACAACATCTTAAACAATACGCTTTAAACGGACTCAGCGCTCAACGGCTCGAGATTTGCTCCAAGGGCGAAAATATCATCAAAAAAGTCTGGATAGGACACTTTAACCGATTCCGCTGTGTCAATCTGAGTTTGTCCAACCGCCGCTAACGCTGCGACAGCGAGAGACATAACAATACGATGGTCTCCGTATCCTCTTAAAGAAGCTCCTTTCGGGTCTCCGCCCTTGATTCTTAAAACGTCACCCTCTTGCTTGATGTCGACCTGCATCTTGCGAAGCTCAGTAATAATGGCGGCGAGTCTATCAGTTTCTTTATAACGCAAATTTGCGACGTTAAAAATGTCAGTAGTCCCTTCTGCGTAAGCGCCTAGAACCGCGAGTATCGGAACAAGATCTGGGATGTCACTTGCATCTATAGTAACGCCATGAAGCTCAGCACCGTCAATGGTAACCACATCATGTTCCCACGAGATGTTGGCCCCCATCTCTTTAAGAATGGCTACTATCCTCTTATCGCCTTGTTTTGATTCTAAGAGATTATGCACACTTATCCGTGAGTTCGTAATGGCGGCTGCACTAAGATGGAGAGCTGCAGATGAAAAATCGCCGGGAATGAGAAAATCTGTGTCCGTATAGTTCTGACAGCATGGCACCATAAACTCGTTGTAGTCGGTGCTTACGTTGATCTGTGCTTGATTCAGCAATTCTAGTGTCATATCGACATACGGCCGTGATTGTAGATTGTGTACATTTAGCGTCGTGTCGGCTTGACAAAGAGGACACGCAATCAAAAGCGCAGACAAAAACTGTGAGCTCATCGGTTTCGTAAGTGCTGATCTCCCGCCTGAAAGCACACCATGCACGATCACGGGCGCCATCCCGTTACCCTTCGTCGCAGCAACGTTTGCCCCAAGCTCATTAAGGACATCTATAAGTTGAGAATTCGGTCGGCCCCTCAACGATGTGTCCCCTGTCAAAACAGTTGTACCATCAATCAAAGAACAGACCCCAATCATGAATCTCAACGTCGTTCCTGAGTTCTGGCAATCTATGACGTTATCCGGCGTTGTGGGTTCTCCATTCACGCCATCGACAAAAAACACATCACCCACAGGATTTATTGTTGCTCCGATCGCCTCACACGCACTCACTGTAGCGCACGTATCTTCAGAGATAAGGGGGTTAATGATTCGTGAGGCCTTTGACAAGCTAGCCATCACTATGGCGCGGTGAGTGTAGCTTTTTGACGGAGGAGCCTCTAACTTGCCGCTAATCGTAGATTGCGAGATCCTCACGTTCATAATATATGAATGATTAGAATCAATTTATTTAAACGTGTGGTAGTAATGTTAGATCGACTGGAAAGCGAGATAGAAATGCTGGAACGGCACCTAGAAGTTTTAAACGCTGTCGTTATAGGCGAGCCCATTGGGATTTCAAAACTGTCAGAAATGACTGGGCACTCCAAGTACAAAGTGCGCTACTCATTAAGAATACTGGAACAGGAAGGCCTAATCAAGCCGTCACCTTACGGCGCAATTACAAGCTCAAAAATCTCCGAATTTGTTCATAGCTACGAGCAGATTTTAGATCAGTTTCTGAAAAAACTAAGTGAAGTCAAAATCAACGTCAAGATTCGAAAAGACTGAAGTAAAGAGACCCGCAACGAGCGTTACTCGTCGCGTAAACGGTGCTACGACCTCAAAGTTTAAGTAAACTAAACACACTAGAATGATGTGAAGCCGCCATAACTCAGTTGGTAGAGTGCGTGGCTGTTAACCACGATGTCACAGGTTCGAGCCCTGTTGGCGGCGTCAGAGGGGCCTGTAGCTTAGCCAGGTCAGAGCGCCCGGCTCATAACCGGGCGGTCACC
>DASVJT010000062.1:0-7011 GCA_036385775.1 archaeon | reverse complement strand
ATAAGCGCCACACTCGATCTAGTGTGCTGTTATAAGGTTAACACAGCGTTCTACGAAGCGCGCGGACCCTCCGGAATAGAAGCCCTGATCAAAACGGTGCAGTACATTAAAGAGTTCGTCCGAGTGCCGATCATCGTAGATGCAAAACGCGCTGACGTGGCACACTCATCAAAAGCTTATGCCAAATACGTATACGAGATTATAGGAGGTGACGCCGTCACTGTCAGCCCCTATATGGGACTCGACGCAATAGAGCCCTTCCTCGAGCGGCGAAACAAAGGGGTCTTTATTCTTTGCAGGACATCGAACGCCGGAGCGACAGAGATACAGAACCTAACGTGTTCAGATCCGCTCTATCAGGTCGTCGCTAAGAAAGCTCTGGGATGGAACAAATACGGAAATCTCGGCTTCGTCGTAGGCGCGACCCAAGGAAGCGAGCTAAAAATAATTCGCGGTCTTGTAGGTGAGGGTACCCCACTCCTTATCCCGGGCGTTGGATCGCAAGGTGGTGACCTCCAGACTGCAGTTACAAGCGGAACAAACTCTGACGGGCGTATGGGCATCATCGCCATATCGAGGGACATAATTTTCGCACAATCGCCTCACAAGATGGCCGCACATTTCCGAAATGAAATCAACGCCTATCGAAAGCAATAGAGGAACGCGCAACCTCTAAGTGGCCCTGCGGACCTTCACTTGCGCTAGAATCGCGTCTACGCTTTCCTGCGTTATTGAAACGTCATTGATAAGAGTAGCCGCTGTTCCGGTCGCTGCCGCCCGCATTACTGCCTCTTTATAATTCTCTCCCAAGACCAAGCCGTGAACAAATCCGGCAACTGCAGAATCTCCGGCGCCGATGGTGTTCACGACAGTTACTCGTGGCGGGTGCGCAATCCAGCGTTCATCTTTGGTCACGAGCAGCACGCCTTTTGCGCCCATTGAAACGAGGACAACCTCGACGCCTCGCTCGTATACCCCCATAGCGGCGTCGGCGATCGCATCGATGTCTTTAAGCTGTCGGGCCATCAGTCGTTCGAGCTCGTGAACATTTGGCTTGATAATATGCGGTTTCGCCCTCAAACCTGCCTTGAAAGGCTCATCATCAGAATCAAGAATGACCTTCGCTCCTTTCGCTTTTGCGATCTCTACGATTTTTTCATAAATAATTGGATTGACCCCTGCAGGGATACTCCCGCTAAGAATAATATACTCAGCATCCTTGAGCCCTTTGATGACGTCGATCATTTCCATGAGCTCGAAGGACTGGATCAAAGGCCCACGAAGGTTGAACGAGATCTGCCGGTTTCTTGCTGTCTCGTGAATATACACATTCGTGCGGGTTTCGGCAGAGATTCTGACAAACTCACAGTTTATCCCGAGATTGAAAAGACATCCTTCGAGCTCCAGCCCAGTGAACCCGCCAGCAAAGCCTAGTGCTTTGTTGCCCACGCCAAGCCGGGTGAGCGCTTTGGAAACGTCGATGCCTTTACCACCTGCATATCGCGCATCGCCGTCAACTCGATTTGGGTTGTGATACTCAATAGACTCAACAGTGAGGATACGGTCAAGTGCGGGATTAAGCGTGATCGTGTATATCATAGCTTCCTCTCTCGTTCGTGCAAAGGACGTATTGACAGCGAATCAAAGACGTTAAACCGATTCACGGCATGTTATAGTCTTTCACTTTAAACTCTTTTCTTCCATCATAGATAGCCAGTGCTTCTTCTGCACCCGCCCCATTTACGACGATGGCCGAAATGGCATTACACATTAGGATGGCTTCATTGAGCGGCTTCTGGTGGATGTTCCTGCCTGTCGCGTTGCCTCCGGCACCGCTAATGAATATTTGCGCCCAAAGACGCTCAAGAAAGTATTTCACGTCGACGCTTGAGCCCCCGGCGCATAGTACTTTACACCTGCCCGCGGCCTGCACGGCCTCTTTGAAGGTCTCTTTGGAATCAACGCCATCTTTCTTTGGATAGTTTACTTTCACAAAATCAGCGCCAAGGGAACAGCCCAACCCGGCCGCCCCGGCAATGAGGTGCGGGTCGTGCTCATCTTTAACGGCCGCGCCGCGTGGATAGATCCAAACAACCGCGATCATTCCGCGTTTGTGGGCCCCGTAGATGATCTGGGCCGCCTCTCGCAACATTTTTACTTCGTGTTCACTGCCCGCGTAAATTGTGTATCCGACAGCAGGGATGTTTAAGGCCGAATGCTTCCGAAACTCATCGACTTGCGCTATCGAATAAAACGCGCCGCTTAAAGGCTCTGCCTGTTCTGTCTTTACAGCATTCGTCTTTGAATTCAGCTTGACAAGGTAGTTAACGCGCGGATAATCCTCGCCATAGCGAGCGATCAAGCCCATCTGGGTCGCAAAACACCCGATTTCAGCGCTACTAGCAATGCGAAATACGTGTTCGGGATTGTTGTCCTCAGTCGAGATGCCGGGGCCATAGAAATCGTCGTTTAAGTGTTCTATTTTCTGATCTCCAGCAAACAACATCAGACGGCCGCTTCCCCTAGTGATATTGAACAAATTCCGAACGTACTCCGTTCGCATCTCTTGGGGAACGTCTAAAGGAGCTCTAATTGTGGTCGATGAAAAACCCATGTGGTCCCTCCTTACTGCGATTTTCTCTCTTTTTACTAACTAGACGCTTTAACATATTGCGTTGTCGCCATCTTAGGCTAATCTCGCCACTCGCAAGTGATTATTTTGTGCGCTTCACATCGATGTAACGAGATGCAATGTTATCTAACCCACACCAGACGCATTTTAAGATAAATCCATTAACGTCGGCATGAGAACCGACGATGTGACTTTAGGGCTTATTATTGCACCCGTGGCGAAATATGCTGTCACGTTGGCGTTACGGCAGCATACTATTTCAAATAACGCCGGTCGCCTTCTTCCATGTAGCAAACGCGATTGCCGATGTTAACCGCATGATCGCCGATGCGCTCAAGGTATCGAATGATGTATAACAGGCTGGCCACATCAGAAACGGTCTCTGTTGAGCACGAGCTTTGAGCGAGCGAGCTCACCATACTTTCAACGATGCTTTTAAATAAAAAGTCAATTCTATCGTCGCGCGCCTCAAATCTGCGTGCCTGTTGAACGTTGCCGGTCGCGTACGTTTCGACGCTATCAACAACCATCGACTTCACATCACCGACTAGCTCGTTGAATTTCGATGCAGAAACGGGTATTCGGATAGGCTTGGCCATAGCGATGACCTCTTCGGCAATGTCGACAACGAAATCGCCGATGCGCTCCAAATCAGTTATCATCTTTAACGAGGTGGCAATCAATCGCAGGTCTTTCGCCATAGGTTGTTCGAGCGCCAGAAGCGTCATACACTGCGCCTCTATCTTTCGATCAAAATTGTTTATCCCATCGTCATTTGCGATTACACGCTCAGCAAGAGCGGAATCACTCATTTCAAGCGCGGTCAGCACGTCTTCCACGGATTGCATCGTAAGTGCACCCATGTCTATAACGTTTTGCCGCAACTCTTTCAACTTTCTAACGTAACGAGTACGAGCCATATCTCCCTTGTCTCATCCAAACTTGCCGGTCACGTAGTCTTCTGTCCTTTTATCTTGTGGCCGTTCAAATAAGTCTATCGTCGGCGCGTATTCTACGAGCTCACCCAAGTAGAAGAACGCAGTATTTGTTGCCACGCGTGCAGCTTGCTGCATGTTATGTGTGACAATGATTATTGTGTAGTCGTTTTTAAGCTCATATATCAGATCTTCGATCTTCGACGTAGCTATCGGATCGAGCGCTGACGCAGGTTCGTCCATGAGGAGGACATCAGGTTCAACGGCGAGGAGCCTTGCAATGCAGAGCCGCTGCTGCTGACCGCCAGAAAGCCTCAGCGCGGATTCGTTCAACCGATCCTTTACCTCCTCCCAGAGGGCGGCTGCTTTTAGACTCCGTTCCACAACTTCGTCCAGATTTTGCTTTTTTCGAACCCCGTGCACCCTCGGGCCGTAAGCGACGTTATCGAAGATAGACTTTGGGAAAGGATTGGGCTTCTGAAAGACCATTCCGATCTGTTTACGAAGCTCTACCACATCTGTGTCAGAGTCGAGGATGTTGCGCCCTTGGTATGCTACCTCACCTGTAACCTTGACGTTATCCACGAGATCGTTCATCCTGTCAAGCGTCTTAATGAAAGTCGATTTTCCGCACCCAGAGGGGCCTATAAGCGCTGTCACCTGATTCTTTTGGATGTCTATGTTAATATTCTTTAGCGCTTGGAACTTACCGAACCAGAGGTTGAGGTTCTTGACACTAATCTCGACGCTGGTCTCACTGGCGTTATCCATTGACTATTACAGCCCCTTGAGTTTCTTAGTATAGTTGTTCATTAGCCAGTCAGTAATAAGCGTAATGGCAAGGATGGCAATAACTAGCACAGCGGCGGTCCCATAAGCGGTAGAGGTGTCGCGATATTCGGTCAGGACATCATAGATGTTGAGCGTCATAGGGCGGCCAGGATCACGAAGGCTTTGGATCAAGTTTAATGAGCCGCCAGCAGTGAGAAGAATAGCAGCGGTTTCGCCGACTGCGCGTCCAACGCCGAGGATGAGCCCTGTAATGATTCCTGGAAGCGCAGTTGGCAGTACGACGGTCGTTATTGACTGCCACTTCGTTGCACCAAGCCCGAGACTGCCTTCGCGGAGTTCTGCAGGAACGGTTTTAAGCGCCTCTTCCGAAGTTCTCAGCGATATCGGCAGCACCATGAAAGCTAGGGTCAGGCCGCCCGAGATCATCGACCATCCTCCCGTGAGCGGTGCGAGGTAGATGACAAAGAAAAGGAAACCAAAGAGACCGACAATGATCGACGGTATTCCTGCCAAGATTTCCGCGGCTTGGCTGATAATCTTGCGCAGAGGAGTCTTCTTAGTGTACTCGTTTAGATAAATTGCGCCTCCAACGCTAAGCGGCGCAGCCACAAACAGGCTTATGCCTGTAACCGCTAAGGTCGCCACAATGGTGGAGTAGATCCCCCCGCCTGTTTGTCCCCATAGTGCAGGCTCGCCCGTCAAGAAATGCCAGCTAATGACCGGAAGGCCGTTAGCCAGTATATATGCCAATATCACGATCAGTATTACGAGCGTCGCAATTCCTGCCCCCCACAGCAGAGCAAAGGGCACAAGCTCACGCCGTTTTGCCTCCATCAGTAGGCGATCCGCCTCCTGCTTGCAAGGTTTGCAAGACCAGTGAGGACCATGATAAAGGCAAAAAGCACGATGCCCATCGCAAAGAGCGCCTCGCGATGAGCGCCGGTGGCGTATCCCATCTCAAGAGCAATCTGCGCGGTGAGTGTGCTTGTGGGAGCAAATATTGAGTTTGGGATGGTGATAGAATTCCCTGCCACCATCAGCACTGCCATCGTCTCACCGATAGCGCGTCCCATGCCGAGAATGACGCTCGCTATTATGCCTGAACTCGCAGCAGGAACCAACACACTCCTAATCGTCTGCCAGTGGGTCGCCCCGATGGCAAGGCTGCCCTCTTTAAACTCCTTGGGCACAGCGCGAATAGAATCTGTGGAGATGCTGATAATCGTGGGTAAGATCATGATAAAAAGTATGAGCCATGAAGCTAAGACGCTCGTTCCGAATCCTCCAAACTGCCCTCGTATCCACGGTACGACCACCAACAGTCCAAAGAACCCGTAAACAACCGATGGGACGCCTGCCAACGCATTTACTGAGGGCACGAGAATACGTCGGACCGGAGCGGGTGCGATTTCAGCCAGGAAAATAGCGCACGCAACACCAAGCGGCATGCCAATCGCAACGGCCCCCACCGTGACAAGCAACGATCCGATGATGATCGGAAAGATGCCCCAGAGCCCGTCAGCAAAGTTATCTGTCGGTTGCCAAACGCTCGATATCAAGAAGTTTGGTCCGGCTTGAATGAGGAATGGCAATCCCTCAGCGAAGATGAATATGATAATGAGAAAAATAGCACAAACTGATGAGATTCCACACAGCAAAAGAAGTAACTCTATGGTTCGTCCTTTAATGTCTTGGGTTGCAGATCTGCGAAGCGACCGTCCTGCTCTGTTCGGCTTTATGCTGATCACTCCTCGTAAAAAAAGGGGGGGGTTGGAGGTGGTTGGTCTTTGTTTACTTTGCCGATACGTCGCTGATTGCTACCTCTTTATCCGCCTTCAATATCGCTTGACCTGCAGGACTTAGAGTGAAGTCTATAAAGGCCTTTGCATTTCCGGTCGGATCCCCATTCGTTAGAAAGAGGAAGTACCGTTGAACTGGGTAAGTTCCGTTGGCTATGGTGTCATAAGTCGGAGCAACGCCGTCAATATTGAGTGCTTTAACGGAGTTGTCGACCTCGGCAAAGGAGATATAGCCGATTGCATTTGAATCCCCGGCAACATACGATCTCACTGCGCCAGTTGACGATTGCGTGATCCCTCCGGTGCTAAAGTTACCGCCTTTCAACACGATCTTTTGTATCCCGTCGCGGGTTCCTGACCCCTCTTCGCGGTTTACCACATTGATCTTCGCATCAGACCCGCCGACTTGGTTCCAGTTGGTTATGTTACCTGTGAAGATGTCGCGAGTCTGGTTCGTTGTCAGATTGCTGATATTATTTTGTGGATTGACGGTAATCGCTATTCCATCAACGGCAATGGGCACCGCTTTCAGGTTCGGATACTGTGATTTTTGACTCGCTGACAAGTTTGCAGACGACATGCCAATATCAGCAGTACCTGTACCGACGGCCGTAACTCCCGCAGACGATCCGCCGCCTTGTACGAATACCTGGACACCCGAATTATTAGCTTGGAAGGCCTTTGCTAGAACTTCTGCGTGAGGCTGAACGCTCGTTGATCCGGCAAGCTGCAGCTTTGTGCCGCTGGCTGTGTTGTTCGTACTAGATGTGCATCCTGCTCCAAAAACCGCAAGTGCGACTAGCATAACTGCTAACACAATTGGTAAAAGTTTCTTCATTAAGTCACCACCGCC
>DASVJT010000061.1:0-9315 GCA_036385775.1 archaeon | reverse complement strand
TAACTTGTCTTTGATTAGCTCAAAACCATCAACTGTGCTCAAGAAACAGACAAACCAGTATTTTCGATTTTCAAAACGATAGCTGAAAAAGCGGTCCGCATAGATAAGGTCGCTGCAGAAGTATTTGATGAAGCTTCGCCCCGTGCAAATACCGACATCGTAGCCTTTGCTCAGTATGATAGACTTAATGTTAGACTCTTCCTGAACATAGTTGAAGTGCTTCACATAAGTACTACAATGGAGCACCACAATGGACTCTGTTGAGATCGTTTTTAAAAATCTGAGCTTGCCTACTGCGGCTAAACACATCGCTTCTAACTCATCATAAACGTTAGAAGGGGTGTAGTAAATATCACTGAAATCAGCTGACTGATGGATTCGATCTTTTATTGGCTCTAAAACCCCAACAAACCTAGGCTGTAAACACTCACGATCGCGCAAAGAAATACGAAACTCAGTGATGCTCTCTTTAGCGTCTGCCATTTAATGTATACCAAAGAACATAGCAGCTACTTAAGGATATTAGAAAAGGAGAAGAGTTCGAGGAATGCATCCGAGTTTCTGCTGTTGATGTCACAGTTGAATGTGCCGTTGACGTCGTTGTCGGAGCGATACAACCAGCCACGAACACGGCTCCGAGCACCAAATTTGCGTCAGCGCGGCTAAAGTCGATTATTTACGTTTGGCCCGTACTATTCACAGATGCTTATTCTTGCGAGTAGAAAAAGAAAAAGTGGAGAAGCTTAGCCCTCCTCATCAAGTGAGGCAAGATCTCCCATAGGCAATCCAAGTTCTTGCGCTTTTAGCACCCTGCGCATGATTTTACCGCTTCGCGTTTTCGGCAGCTTATCCATAAACTCAATCTCCCTCGGAAACGCATGCGCAGCTAGGTGCTTTTTAATGAACTGCGCTATGTCTTGCTTCAGCTCCTCAGACGGAACCTGCCCTGCTCGAAGGCTCACGAACGCTTTGATAATTTCGCCGCGCAAAGCGTCAGGCTTTCCAATAACGCCAGCTTCTGCTACTGCTGGGTGTTCTACAAGTGCGCTTTCAACCTCAAACGGACCCACACGTTCTCCTGAGGTCTTTATGACGTCATCGACGCGCCCCATAAAAAAGAAGTAACCGTCTTCATCATGAAACGCACTGTCTCCCGTTTTGAACCATCCGGGAATCTCAAAGTAGCTTTTATACTTCTCTTCGTTTCCCCAAATAGCATGCATCATTGCAGGCCACGGCGGCTTTATGACGAGGTTACCGGGCGTGTTAGCCGGGAGCACCTTCCCTGAATCATCAACAATCGCTGCGGTAATACTTGGGAATGGGCGCCCCATTGAGCCCTCGCGAATCGTCATACATGGATAGTTTGCTATGAGTATCTGGCCAGTTTCAGTCATCCACCAGGTGTCGTGGATGGGCAAGTTAAATGCCTTTAACCCCCAGCGTATGACCTCAGGATTTAGTGGTTCACCGACACTTGTGATATATCGTAGACTTTCGAAATCGAACTTTTTGGCTACGTCGAGGCCTTCTTTCATGAGAAGCCGGAGCGCAGTAGGCGCAGTATACCAGATCGTTACATCGTAATGATCAATAAGACTGTACCACGTAGCGGAGTCGAACCTGCCGCTATACGAAAGTTGTGACGTTCCATTCAACCACGGGCCCCAGCAAGCGTACGAGGTGCCCGTAACCCACCCGGGATCTGCAGTGCACCAATATATGTCAGACTCCATCACGTCTTGCACATATCGCGTCGTGATGTAATGCCCGATCATTGCGTTATGAACGTGCACGACGCCCTTCGCTTTACCTGTCGTTCCTGAAGTGTAGTGCATCATCACGGGGTCTTCGCGGTCCATCCACTCTGTCTGGTGATTCTTTGACGCACTTTTCATCTCCTCTTCAAAGCTCACCGTCCGGTCACCAGATAGTTCAACACCGTCAGACTTCGCGACTATTACGTACTTAAGGTCAGGAAGGCTTTCGACGATCTCATCGACGCTCGATTCCTTCAAGTCAGGGGTGGTGACTAAAACCTTTGCGCCGCTGTCTTCGAGCCGATCCATGACTGCCTCTGCCCTGAATCCACCAAAAAGTGGCCCCCAAACGGAGCCGTTTTTAACCGTGCCAATCGCTGCAATGTAGAGTTCGGGGTATCGCCCCATATATGTAAAGACACGGTCGCCACGCGAAATGCCGAGGCTTTTTAGCACGTTTGCGAATTTGTTAGAGAGGATCTTCAAATCTAGAAATGTAAACTTGCGGGCGCTATCAGGGCCGTCAGCGTAGAGTGCTACCTTATTCTTCCTCCATCCTTCAGCATGCCGGTCAATCGCTTCATGTGCGAGGTTTACTCGGCCAGTCTCGTTCCACGTAAACTCCTTTTCGACGTCTTCGAAATGAAATTCAGCGCATGCCTTCTCGTAGTCTGGCATATTCCCAGGCCAATGCTTCTCAATGATCTCTCGTTCGCCTACGGTCTTTATAGTCCATCCGTAATCCGCTTGGTTTGTCAATGTATACACCTCTTTTGAAGACCACCTTTAGTCAGCCTCTAAGGGTCTAACAATACAAATATCACTATTAATGATGTCCTAAGCTCGCGTTGGTTTTACTTATATTTTATGATGTTGGAAGTAGTCGCAAAAAAAGGAACCCGCATTGTCAAAAAAATGAGAGAGAGCCAAAGCCGCACAAAAGTCGTTGTCGTCAAAAAAGAGAGTCACGCGGCTAAACCAGCGTGTAGCTTTACGTTACCTGCCCTGAAACGCGACTTTCTGCAAGCGTCGTCGGGGGATCCCGCACGTCTCCTAGTTTAAGCGTGCTTGTTGTGATAAGTGCGACCAACTCAGCGTTGCCCTTCGCTGTGAAGCTTACGTCGACGCTATACTTTCCGTTAGCCTGAAGCAAGGGGGCGTATACGGTCCATTTATCGGCCCCTGGTTGTTTCACCAAGACGTATAAGTTCTGGTTGTTTAATAGTCCGGAGAACGTTCCAGTAAGGTGCGCGTTCGTGTTTATTGTTGAGGGCACGCTGAGCGTTATTGAGGGTTTTTCCGAGTCCGGACGTGAGGTCGTGGGGCTTCGAGTCGGCGTAGCTACAGTCTGTACAGAAAATGTAGTCGTTGCATTTGAAGCGGCGTAATCATAGTCACCTGCAAACTCAGCTGCTATCACGTGCTTGCCAATGGTCAAATCTTGAGTCTGATCCGATGTTAAATTAAGCGCTGCAAATCCCCAAATGGTTCGCGACGTCTCTTTGTATACGTTGTCAATCGACCAACGAATCTCTTTATTATCCAAACCAGACCCACGCGTCATGTTAAGTTGGCAAGAAAACGTCGCGTACTCGCTGCGGTTTAATACGGCCGGAGCGGTCACTTTGAGCGTGCTGGTGGCGGCAGCGGAGACGGTGGGATCTTGATTCGTTTGATCTAAACACCCTACGGTAATAGTTACTATCAAAATCAGAGCTGCGATGGCAAAAAGCTTGCGCATTACAATTATATTCTTATTTTCACGTGATAAAGATTTTGAAATTTCTTAAAAGCAACATCCTTTATCTAGATGAACACCGAGTTGAAGTAAGGTATAATAGTACGCAAAATCAGCGAACGACTATCACTGTTGAACAAGTATGGCACAAATTAAACGACCTTTTGACGTATTATCCCGAAATTTGGGGAAGAATGTTTCCGTACGCATGAAAGGTGCACAAGTTGTAAAAGGAACATTTTTGGGTTACGACCCACACTGGAACATATCACTTGCTGAAGCTGAGGAATGTAGGAACCACAGGCGAGTGCAGCTTGGAAAACTTATACTCCGCGGAAACAACGTATTATTCGTTTCAGAATTGGACCAAGACTAGAGTCATTTCACGACTCTTTTCACCTTTTACAAACATGGATCTTCCTAAAATCGTTATGGATTTACTCAACGATAGCGAAACTGAAAAGACGCTTGTGACAGTTGCAGCTGATGGAAAAACGAGTCTAACTAACGTTAAAGCTATAAAATTACCGAAGCCAAGCGTTATTGTTCTCGCGCAGATAGAAGCAAAACAACTGAACAAAGAGCTCCTCGACCACATGGACAAGGGTCGCTTAGTTTCGATCCTCTGCGTCTCAGAAAAAGAAGAGCAGCGAATCGCCTTTCAAATAGTTTGCAGCGTCAGGGAATTTCAAACGTCTGGCCCCCTCTATGAGAAGTTTCTCGACGAGTTACGAGCACGTTATCTTGATCTCGACGGCGTTTGGGTGCTCGAGCCAGTTGATATCGTTGACAGATCAAGCAACTTTGATACTGAAGCACCAGCGAAGTAGAAGAGTGTGTGCTATCTGCTTTACTGCTCATCACTGTTTAGAGAATTAAACTACATCAATTTGGCCGTTAAAAGTTAATTTAGGCAAAGATTTCCCCAACCGTCAGTGTAACAACGCCGAAGAATGTGCTATAAATGATGTCAGATTCACTCCCAAGCCATCAATTTTGAGAAGCGATCACAAGCTGTGATATACACTCGCTAATATGAGGAATAGACACAACCGTTCTCGAATCCTCAGCACTGATTTGATGTCGAGCGTTGTACACATAGTCGAAAACGATGTTGTTCAGGTCATCCTCGAGCGCTGCTTCGAGCTCTGATAGCGTGTGCTCATCATAGTTTAATGTAGGCTGCAACGCAACCCGAACTCCGGGCATAAGCCCAACGTCATCAAAAAAAAGCATTAAATGATCTACATAATAGCCATGATCAGCACATAAAAGAGATACATAACCTTTCAATTCGCTTTTTGCTTCCGAAACGACGGTCTTGAAGCTAAGATGAAATCTTTTTAGTTCCATATGGTTTGCCTCGCTCGAGAAATTGTTATTCTTTATAGAGTCGTCACGTATTTAGTTGTAAGCCAAATCTAGCGTAAACAATCAAAGCAAAACCAAAGATAGCGCGAACTCGCGCTTGTATAAGTTCATAAAAAGCGAAACATCAATTGTTGCTCGATATCCCAAATTGCAGCCGCTTATCGTAGTTATTCGCTCTGGGATCCACTCACGTCTACACCGGCTTGTTGTGCTACTGCTTTAAGCCTTTCTAGCAGTAAGAAGTAACCGTTACGCATCGCATCGTGCAAACCGTCCTGAACTCCTGCTTTATTGTATTTATAGATAACAAATTTTTGCCAATCTTGCTCTAAAAGCAGCCTGCTGTCTGAGAGCGACGGTGCAGCAACTACGTTTTCGAACTGTCTAGAATCCTCTACAAATTTTTCCAAGCTTAAAAATTCATCGACGAGCTGGTAAAGGTCAATCTCAGATTTCATTAAGCAAGACCTGTGCGCTTTATATATAACTCTCTGCACAAAGCAGGTCGGAAATTGTTGCACTTATACTAGACCGTTTCGCTTCGTATGAGCTGCGTTTCATCCTATTTTGCATAGTTTCCATTGGAGCAAACCTAAATACAATAGGCTCCCTTCAAGGAGGATTGAACCTATGTAGAGGCTCAAGCGCCTTTTTTTCATCTCAAAGACAAAAGACAAGGTTTAAATAGGACCTACCATTCAATTACGACAAATGAATTGTCAAGCATCGACCTTTGAGACCGAGCTCCTTGGGCTTGAACAAGAAGAAGATTTTGAAAATTTCCTTGATATTATCGACCTAAAAAATCCGAACTTTTCTAGGTACGTAAACGAGATGAAGATTGATTAAGGTCGACGATGCGCGGAGATAATTCCGTGTGTTAAGCAATAGCTGGCTTTTGTTCTGATATAAAGGTAATAACTTTTTTGTTTATATATGATAGTCAAAAGTGCCTTTTTTTACCAATTTCTTTTATCCGTCGCCGACTTGCTTCTTATTTCTAGTAGCGCGTTGAGAGCTAATGGGAATGGCTAATCATAAGTACGTTAAAAAGGTCATTGTTTGATAGACGCTTTTGGAAGGAAAAATTAGTCAGCAACATTTTTCGTTGATCTAGCAAAGGACTCGCCAAATAGAAAAATGAAATTACTGCCTTTATGAACTCGCTTCGGTAGCTAGAACTCTACAGAACGTTAGTGGCTGATTCGTTAGAAACTATACCTGGCGTACCGGTCGCTGTAATATTTAGAAAAGAAGTCGCTGTGCTGCTCTTGTAGGTTGCATCGCCGTAAAAATTCACCTGCAGCTGATGAGTTTTAAGACCCAAGTAATCGGTGTACTCTGCGGTTAAGCTGAGCGTTGTAGCGTCGTTTTTCATCAGACTTTTGCCTACGGATCTTCCATCTACAAACCATTCAACGACCTTGCCGTTTAATGCATTTCCACTACTGTCCTTTAGGACCGCTTTTGCGGAAACTGGTTCACCCAACGCGGCCGACGCAGAACTTAGTGAGATCTCTGACGCTTTCAAACTGTCTGATCCTTGACTGCTTCCATTCTGATTCGATGTGTTACTCACACAACCGCTTACGAAACAACAGCACAGCAGTAGGCAGAGCGTCAAAGTTATCGTTTTACGCACGCTCGCTACGAAGAGTGCGATTGAGATAAAACTTTCTGTATAAAAGCCGTGTAACTTTCGTACGCACGGTCGTAACAAATAGAACTACAAAATATTTTGGCTCACAAATTCTCTAATCGAATAGAAGCTTTCTAAGAGAAACTAACCGCCCGCTGCTTGAGATCGAAATTGTCGAAGCTCTTGAAACTCCTGCTCTATCGCACTCGGAAAAACAATGCATCGTTTAATTGCGCACTGCGGCAAGCCTATAACAATTTCGCCACTTTCAAATTCATTAAGAACATCTAAAACGCTTGTTTCAATTGATAGACGTGACCAAGCCGGAACGTAGCGTTCAAAACGATCTATCTGTTTGATGTTTATCAAGATTTTTGGCACATGTAGCGATCCATGCCTAGCAAGATCTGCTGCCTCGTTGATCTCGTCTTTTTTTACTTCACCGACATCGATGTCATCGATTCGAAGTCCATACTCAATTAGAGCTGCTACCACCAATAGCTTTGTGAGCTGACGTCTGCTTTCAGCTAGCCTTTTAAGTCTTATGTCGCGCTCGGCCATGCTAAATCCCGCTTGTCAATTATGCCTGCTTTGGTACAAAACGTTCCGTCTTACTAACCTCTCACAGTTGTTGCTTTATGAGCTTAGAAATGAATAAATATAACTCAGCTTCACGAGTAAAACGTTAAACTGGGGGTTTTTATGCGAGAGATTGAATATTTCGAACGTCCTTTTGATTACAAAAAAATTCTTGACGTAAAGAAGACGGCAACACTCAACAAGTCGCTTAGAGAGGGCATGGGGTCACTGAAACAATTCCCGGCAAGCTTAGATATGCTCAATTTCCTTCCAGCGCAACTGTATCGCTTACCCTTAAACGCTGAAGAACCAGTCAAATCAAGCACCACGATAGGAAAAAGCTCTAAGAGGCCAATTCGCCTCGAGACACCTATCATGATCTCTGGAATGAGTTTTGGCGCTTTAAACAGAGAACAGAAAATCGCGCTAGCAAAGGCATCAACAATTGCAGGAACAGCGACGAACACTGGAGAAGGCGGAATGCTCGATGAAGAACGCGAGTTTGCAAAATATGTCACTCTGCAGTATTCTACTGGACACTTCGGTGTCTGGAATGAGCGGCTCAAAGAAGCCGATATGGTTGAATTTCGGATAAGTCAATCAGCGTATCCGGGCACTGGTAGTCTAGTTCCTGCCAACAAAGTAACTGAGCTCATTGCCAAGACACGCGGCATTCCTGTTAGCACCGACGCTAAAAGCCCAGCTCGGCACCCTGACGTTCATAACGCTGAAGATCTCAAACACAAGATTGAAACCTTGCGAGATACTACAGAAGGCCGACCTATAGGTATTAAGTTTGCCGCAGGACACGTCGAAAAAGACCTTGATATTATTGTCTACGCCGGGCCCGACTATGTCGTCGTTGACGGGTTTGGGGGGGGCAGTGGGGCCCCCCCAAGCCATATTAGGGACAACTTTGGCTTACCTATTATCAACTTCCTCCCTCGGGCGCACCGATATCTGGAAGAGATAGGATATCGCGAGCATGTCGACCTCATTGCTGCTGGAGGGTTACGCACGTCAGGGGATTTCGCTAAATGTTTAGCGCTCGGAGCTGACGCAGTCTATATAGCCACGGCTGCACTTTGGGCAATGTCGTGTGAGTACTATCGCATTTGTGAGACTAACCAGTGTCCGACCGGGACGACGACGCACGACCCCGAACTCATAAAGCGTTTTAACGTCGAGAGAGGGGCTCAGAAGCTCGCCAATTTCATTCGCGTCTCAACGTTAGAACTTGCAGATATCTCAAGAGCATTGGGTAAAGAAGATGTACACAGGCTAGACATAAATGATCTAATTGCTCTTACGCGCGAAACTAGCGAACTTTCGGGAGTAAGCTATCCATCCTTGACTTAACTGGGTTGAAGTAATTTATAAACTGTCCATCACTGTCATAAATAAAAACGCCACGCTCGCATTTATCGTCCACGCTTTATGCAACGTGGTTGCCCATATCTAACACGCTAAAAAGCGTAGTTTTAATCGAGTTTTGAGTCTTTTTTTTCTTAGCTCAGAAAGCACAACTGCTTAATGCATGCAATAAACGGCTTCAGTTTGCGACTATACTAAAGTATAACTAATGATGATGGGCATGACACTCTCTGCTGGCCATGAAGCTCTTCAAAAAAGATTCCACTTCGCAACGTATTTTCAAATACGTCGAAGAATTTCAACGAGCAACTCAAAACAACGACTACAGGGCGGCATTAGACGCCGTTGAAAAAGCGCTCAAAATTGATCCTGAAAACAACGAATTGCTAGATATGAAGGCCACTGTGCTTGAGCTCATCGAAATGCAAAATTCGCGCGAAAGACCCCCATTGAGCTATGTTGCGGACGTTATTAAGCAGGAAGACAAACCAAACGTGCACCTTTCAGCTGACGAATGCGAAAGCGTTGAAACAGTTCTTCAATTGTACGGTGAAGCGCTTATAGCTGGGGATGCCGATGCGGCTGCGTCTATGTGGGACGAATCGAGCGCGGATCTCACGTACGTTTCAACAGACTATGGGGCCGTCCGCAAAGGCTATCGCGAGATTCAAGACGCTCTTAAATATGAAGCATCTCATTATAGCTACATGTCCTATGCGATGGTCGAGCACAGCAAAGATGATGCCAATCTCGTTTATGCTTTTTATGAAGTTCGTGTGGCGCGATTATGGGATGCCTACGCTAATGTTCTTGGATGCAAACGCGTAAGTCTTGTGCTCCGTAAGAAAGGGAAC
>DASVJT010000060.1:0-7884 GCA_036385775.1 archaeon | reverse complement strand
GGTTATCGTTCATTACGCGACGTGCATAGTGACGTGCGAAGAAAGGTAATCGAAATGTGCTCGACGCTTTTTTTTCCCGTATGTAATACAGCTCACCTGAATTTGCTCGAAGAGTGCTATGATCCCGATTACGTCCACTATTTAGGTGATCCGCTGATAGATTCGCTCCTTGATTACAAACCAAGAGCATTAAAGGCGACCTCTTTTGATGCATATCGCGAAGGCGAAAAGAAGCTTGCAGCATTTGCTGTGAGGCTGCCATGGAATATTGGAAACCCTGAGGCACTAGGCCGAATCGTAGAAGTTGCAGTCAATCTAGACGATTACAGCGTCATCGTTCTTCTTCATCCAAACACACGAAACCACCTTATCAAGTTTGGCCTGATGGATAAACTAGAGTCGTGCGAGCATATCAATCTAATCAATCCCCTCGCATACACAGATTTTTTACGACTAATGATGGATTGCGATGTTCTAATCACTGATTCTGGGGGCCCTCAGAAAGAAAGCGCGATTTTGCAAACTCCGTGTATCACACTTTCTGATAGTACCTACTATATTGAGACGATCGAAAATGGATGGAACCGGTTGATAGGCAAGAGTCCAGATGCTAGTATCTTGACTGACGCCATACGATCGACAACGCCAGGAAAAAAAATAGATGACCCCCTATACGACGGAAAATCGTCAGAGCGAATTGTAAGCAAAGTCGTTCAGCTTTTTGAAGAAGGGAGACTCACGATCTCCCCGCAAGTATCAAAAACGGGCTTTTACACCCACCTTACGTGTTTTTCTGAGGGTTTTATGGGCATGCGAACGCGCTTTGCGTCCCAAGCAGAGGGTACTGTTCAGGCTATGTTCGACGAGACGGGAAACATCACCCTAGACACAACGCGAGCTCAGATAGTGCGCACATTTGGAGCAACTAAGAAGACTTAAGAACCTTGAAAAAAATCACATTCTAGATGATAGATAGCTATACGCTATTTTTGCTTATAATCTCCGTCCTTCTTTCATTTGTAATTGCGTTTGCGACAGCGCCGTCTCTCATCTCGAGAATGAAATCTGCAGGAGTAAAAGGCATCGACGTTCACAAAGCGGCCAAGCCTCATATCTCTGAAATGGGTGGTTATGCGATTTATGCGGGGTTAGCCGCGACGTTAATCGTTGCTGCTTTTTTCGGCATTAGCTTAGAGCTGATATTGATCTCACTCCTGGTGGTGACCCTATCAGCAATGGTAGGGACCCTAGATGATGTAATGCACCTCGGTGCTTGGGAAAAGCCCCTCCTTGGTTATCTTGCGGGCATTCCGCTAATATTAGTTGCAGGGAGCGATCCATATCTGTTAGTACCTTTGGTGGGAACCCTCTGGCTAGGGCTCGCATGGATTCCTGTTATACCATTTGCCGTTACCGCTGGAGCTAACGCTGTAAACACCTTTGCCGGATTCAATGGAATGGAGACTGGGTGTGGGGCTATAGTGACTTTTTGTCTGATAATCGTCGGCGGAGTTATGCTGTCGCCGACGAGTAACATCGCGGGGCTAATTATATTGGCAGCGCTACTCGGGGCACTCGTGGGTTTTTTTCCATACAACAGGTTCCCTGCCCGCATATTCACAGGCGATATAGGGACGCTCTGCATAGGTAGTGCTATAGCCGTCGGCGCAATAGCGCTAAAAATCGAAGTTTTCGCTGTCATCGCAGCTTTGCCTTACATCATCAACTATGCCATGGTTCTGTTCTCAGTCGGAAAGGTTACAGAAAGTCATCTATTCACAGCCACGCAAGTTAAAGACGACGGGTACTTGATCCCGTCTAAATCATATTCTACCCGAAAGAACTTGTCTGATTACATATTAAGCCGAAGATCAATGAAAGAACCGGAACTCGTGAAACTAATGTGGGTGTTTTGCGGAATATCCGGCGGCGTTGCCATTATTCTCGCAGTGCTTTCAACTTTATGAACCGTTAATCGGGGCTTCAGCAAGAAAAAAGAGGTTATCTCCCCTCAAAGCTGGAGGTGCTCAGAATGTTCTTTAAGTTTATTCGGTTGTGAGATAGTACTAGCGCACATCAACGATCAATAAAATAAAGCAAAATGCTGCAGGTGACTGTCCGGGCGTGTCGTCACTCTTCAGCTACAAGAGCTGTTGTGAATTGATATTGACCGCATCGACGGGATAAACATACATCTCCTGTGTCGTTGAGTTAGTGCCGGAGGGTGGGTCCATCCAAAGGCTCACGTACTGCGTGCTTGTTGACCCAAATGTGGGTATAATTCCGAGTCTGCTCCCGATACTTTTTGGTATGTCAATGGTGACTGGCTTTGTTTCCCTGCCGTTCAACGTGACTGGTTTGTACCTATCTTGCCAAGCGATGTGCAAGCTTATTGGGTCGTTTCCGTGATTAGTTACATACAAAACTGCCGAATCGCCTTTTACGTCGACATTGCTTATAGATGCATATTGTGTCGACGTTACGGCGAGCTTGCTTTGGTCGATTTTGTACACTGTAACATCGCTGTTTTTGTAGACTTCCGTCATAATTCCGGTATCGGGAACAAAGTTAGGTAATGGAAATTGCCACTGATCGCTCGAATATTTTGCCTTAACAGGATCATAAACAAAGTAAGTCATGTTCATTTTTTTCGCAATGAGCAGCTTGGAGGCAGAATCTGTGGACCCGTTCATAAAGTTAGCAAGGTCAGTAAGTTGCGATAACTGATGGGTAACCACATATGAGTTTTCCGAATCGGTGGACAAAACTGCTTGTGCATTAGTAAAGGTGTTTACGTATTGGAGGAACGTAGGATCCGACAATACTCCGTCTTTTGACGACGTGTTACTGTTTAGCCACTGCAGCGCAATCTTTTCATTGTTTGTGAGCTTTGGATCTTGAGCATGAGAGGCAAGGGCAGTGGTGGTGGCTATATGAAAGACGGGGGAGAGTATGGAAATAACCACAAAAATGATAATAAGAATCGAACGTACCGCCCTCCTATCTCCTCTTCGGCGCACGCCTTGAACGCGGGGCTGAGGTTCATATGCCAGTCTGAAAACTAGCATTGAGGCAAGTATAGACAAAGGGAGGACGAGATAAAGTATCGACCGCAGCCCATCTTGATTTCGCAGCGCGTACGGTATCACACGTTGCAAGAGATATGGCAAACTGGGGGCTGCAGTCCCTAGTACCCCGATTAGTGTAGGTATCAAGGCCACGAGGAGCCAGCTTGAGACAAGCATGTTACGCAGATTTGTCTCCGGGCGATCCCAAAGCGTCGTTTTGTAGACGAGAATGCTAAGAATGGGAATGATGCCGAGACACGATATCAAGAAAGCTAATGAAAAAGCTATTTGAGCTGAAAATACAAAAGAAACAGCAATAACTCCTGCTATCGCGACTATCACTAAAATAATGATCAAATTCAACACGTTTTTGGTCGAATGGCCGATAACAGCAAAAAGTCTATCGCGGCGTTTATGAACTGATCTTGTATCGGCACTCCCACTAAAGAGCACGCCGACTGCGCCGAGTCCCAACATCGCTGCTGATAATGTTAATACTTCTGGAATGCTCCAAGGAAGCGTTTGATACTGGCTGTACATGGAAAGCCACCACGGGGCGCTTATTATGACTGGAAGCACAATCATAGCACTGATCTGTTTCAAATGCATTCGCGTGCCGAGATTAATCAATACGTACAGTATGATGAATAGGGTGAAAATATAGTAAAACGTTATCGTGGAAAACCGGTGGGTAAATATGAGCGTGGTCACGGTGAGAGCGCCTAACAATGTATATTTCGAGCTAAGGAGGGACTTTCCCCCGTCATCTTTGATAGTACTGAAAAGATAGTACGTCGCTAGGTACATTAGGATAAGTCCAAAGCTTGACGGCACGATATACTGGGGCCCTAATATGGCCGGGTTCGGGCTAAATGTCGCCGAAAAAAATGATGCCAGCGCGGCTATTCGCGTGTCGCCGGTGATCTTCTTTACGACTACAAAGGTAGTTAGTATAAACGAGATTAAAATGAAAGTCGAGAATCCCTGGAGTAGCAGTAGTAGATCGGAATTCAAGTTGATGTCGACGCCGCCAAGTATAGCAACGGCACTGAATATAATGGGGAGGCCAGGCGGTTGGCCGTTATACCAGACGTCGCCGAGCGCTGCGTTTGGATTGGTGGTGCTAAGAGCGCGGTTCTGTTGGATATATTTTGCGAGCGCGATGTATGTTGACGTATCATGGTCGATCAAATCGGTGCCGCCATTCCAATATCCCGCGTAACCCACAGTTATAAGGAGGACGGTGAGGGTCATCAGCAAAATGCCGACTGATAATTTTTTGCCAATCCTTCTCGTGGAAGTGGGCGCGACTGGACGACTCTGTTGTGCTGATGAGGTCAGTGCGGATCCTGATTTAGAATACCCTTGATTTTGCTCGTATCGCTCTCGCATTAAAATAAGTCTACCTCAAATGTTGTATAATCAAGCTTTCCATTAAATCGCTGTGTCCGTGTCACTTATAGTTTTTGTTGTCCGATACCTGTAACGCGAAGCTTAAACCAGCTCAGCAGCAGGATGGTATATACAATCTCGTTTGCAACCATCCCGGTAGCGATTGCGAGCATACCTCCTATGTAGGGGGTGAGTGCAAACATTACCGATAAGAACGTTAAAGTCCCAAATGCGATTCCCCAGCCGACTATCTTCGCCCCTTCACACGCTGTTATTAATTTGTCCCAGATCCTATTATAGACGAAGAGCCCTGAATAAATTGCGAGAACAAGCAGAAGTGGGAAGATTAATGAAACTTTAAAAATTTGCAGGAAGAACCAGCCACTTATAAACGACAGAACAAACGCCGCGATAAATATTGGAACGCCACCATAGGCAAGATATCTACCAACAGTTGGTCGTAAGCTCTGATCAATTGAGCAGAAGCGCGGATAAAGGGCCATTGAGAGAACAGTTACGAGCGGCACGATCAGAAATATGCTTGATCGGTAATGCGCGCCAAAGACTCCTACAGCGTAAGCTGTTGCTATTATGTTTAGATAGAGAAAGCTAATCTGTTGTGCTGAAATACCGAGTACGCTATCCGCACCTAGGTATATACTAAGAGGGATGAGTGACTTAATGTTTGGAATCGAGAAGCGTGCGAAACTGACTGGTACCTGGTAAAAGAGGATTAGAGAGCCGAGCAAAGCGCCAACACATATACCAATCAAACCCAGTGATAAATCACGAAAAATGACGAAAAAGATGAGCGCGACGCTCCAATAAAGAACGTCCGCGACGACAACAAATCTAATCTTATATAATGCTAGTTTGAAGGATTGCGCGACGGTGTATAGTGTGAGAAGAACCGCTATGATATAGCCAAAAACCAACTCATACTGCGTAATTCCGAGTAACGCCAAAGCGCTGTCCGAATACCCGATGATGATTACGGGCACGGACGTTATAACTGTGAGAAAAAAAGCCATGAAAAATGCATTTGTCGGCACATCAGCAATGCGTTCATTTCGTTCGGCTACGAGCTTTACGATGGCTTTGGGAAGACCAAGCATCATCACTGCGTTTAAAATGGCAGCTATAGCCAGAATGATGAGATATTTCCCATAAACTTCGACCCCTAGGAACCGACCAATGAAGAGCTCCTCTGCAAGCGAGATGATTTTTGCTAGCGCATATCCGACTCCTAGAACAGAGAACCCTCGCAAAATACTCCGAATAAAGTCAAGAGAAAGCAAGTCTCGTGCTTTTTGGAAAGCAGCTGCAAATCTCGAGACTGTGTTGGCCATATCGGTCAACTATTCAGCCCGCTTTTTTTAAATATACTTCTGTCAGTGCATCTAAAAGATTATTAACGTCCATCTGCTATAATCAACCGGATGACTCAAGAAAGGTGCAGGCTGCTTTTTGCAACTTCATTTGATGTTCGATTAGTTGATAGCGTGAATACTGACGGTAGCACGATTCGGCTTCTTAAGGATAGTTTGCTGCCATACGAAAGTATGTGTGACCTTTTTTTGTTTACCGGGGACACTCACAGGTTTGAATTGGCACCAGCAATCGAACATGTTCCCGCAGCGCTTTTTCACAGATTTGGCCTTTGGCATCTTTCCTATACAGTTATGAGTGCTTTCAAAATTGCCAAGCGATTGAAGGGAAAGTCCCTTGTAAAAGGCTTTAGCGCAGCGTGTCCAGGGGCAGTCTTGGCAGCTAAACTCAAAGAAAAGCCGTCTGTAGTCTTTTATGAATATAACTGGGCATATCAGGTTATGCATGTGAATAAAGGGAGAGCCTTAGGAACGTTAGCTAGCTTGATCGAAAATTATGTCATCAAAAATGCTGACGTCGTAGTAACACGCAATGCATCTCTCAAAAATGAGCTTCAACTAAGAGGAGCAAGGCGCATAGTTGTTATTCCATTGACTTTTGATGAAGACGTTTTTCGTCCTGGAATTGATTTCACAGAGCTTAAAGAAAAATATGGAATTCGGGACGAAAAAATCCTCATGTTTGTTGGGAGATTGCACCCGGTAAAAAGACTTGATTTATTACTAAGGGCAGTTCAGCAGCTTGATCAGAGATATAAACTGTTTATCGTTGGTACGGGTACCCTTGAAAATGAACTCAAGGAAATGGCAGAATCTCTGGGGGTTAGTGATCGAGTTCTCTTTACCGGGGCCGTGCCCTACTCTGAGGTGCCGAAGTTTATGAATATGGCAGATCTGATGGTGATGACGAGTTCAATCGAAGGTCAGCCCAGAGTTCTGATCGAGGCGATGTCTTGTGGAACGCCCGCAGTGGGTACAAACGTGTTTGGAATAAGAGATACGATCGAGGAAGGGGTTACTGGGTACCTTGCGTCTGACGATCCGAGTGACATTGCGGAGAAGATTTCTAAGGCCTTAGAGAACGAAGAGTTCCCACACTTATGCAGATCAGTTGCACTAAAAAACTACTCAAACAAGATGTGCGTAGCAAAGGAAAAGGCCTTGTTTGAAGAGCTTTTGAGTGGTCACTAGGAATGAGGGTGATGCCCTTCCATCTTTGAGCGTTCGAGATAGCGGTCAATCTCATGGTTCAGCTTGTTGTTCGAGCTCCTGTTCAAACATCTTGGTTAAAACGTCTTTCATATTTTCCCGGGGGATAGTGCCGGTGTTTTTGAGTCGACATTTTTCTAAATATTCTTCATAAGTGCAAATGTACCTTGCAGGATTCCCTGCATAAACTGTATTTGGAGGTACATTCTTGGTGACGACGGATCCAGCCCCGACGACGCTGTTAGGACCAATAATCACATTGGGCATTATTATTGAGTTCACGCCAATAAAGGAGTTATCGTGGATAGTTATCGGACCAAACTTGGTGCCTTCGAATTCATGATTTTGCTCCAAAACCCACTTCGCACCGTCGTGAGTCATGAAGGTTACTCCATACGTAATTTTACAGTTATCGCCAATAGAGATTAAATACGGCTCGGTGCTTAAATTGCAATAATAGAGTTGACAATTGCTCCCAATCCGCACCCCTAGTCTTCTCGCTAAATAGACTCGCGCATTACCCGTGCTAATTCGGAATAAAACGATATTTAACCTGTAAATAAATTTCTCTAACCAGTTCATGTGATCGTTGCTCGAGTATTCCACCCGTCGGTGCAGCGTCAGATAGTCACGTATGTACTATCTTAAACCTAGCCATTCCCTTCAACTTTTCGATTGTCTGAATTTGAAGCTCGAACAACAAAAAACATGAGCTCGGGCTTTGAAGAATACAGATTATTATTAACGTAAATACATAATCATAACTAAGACTTTAGTATGTTTAAGGCGGTTCCAATAGAGCGACGTAGCAGACTTATCCACGATTT
>DASVJT010000059.1:0-2034 GCA_036385775.1 archaeon | reverse complement strand
GGAATATGTCAACTGCGAAGCGCGTCGTCAGAAACACTTCCTACCTTCTCATAGCTCGCATTATTACTGTAGCAATTGGAGCTGCCACTTCGATTCTTACAGCAAGGTATCTGGGCACAAGCAGTTTTGGCGTTTTGGGATTTGCGTTAGCGTTCACTGCAATTTTTGGAGTCCTCGTAGACTTCGGGCTCAGCATGTTAACGACTAGGGAAGTCGCGAGAGATCCAGCCCTTGCGAGCAAATATCTTGCGAACATCATCGTAATGCGTTTGTTCTTGGGTGGGGCCGTTGTGGCCGTAATTGCTTTGCTTGTCAACGTGATGGCTTACCCGCAACAGACGATTTACGTTACCTTCATAATATCACTCTCAGTCGTTATGAACGCAGTTGCAGGAACGATCGCTGCATTATTCCAAGCGTTTCAGAAACTGCAATATGTCGCAATTGGGTGGCTTGTAACTTCCATACTGATGCTAGCGGGAGTTATCGGCGCAATAGGACTGCGTCTTGACGTCATCAGCTTCGCTTACGTTTATGTCATCGCCAACACAATAACCGTTGTTTACTTTTTCGTTGCATATGGGGTGCAATCTCAGCTGAAACGGCCTGAGATTGACTGGGACTTTTGGAAAGCCACACTACATGAAGCTTGGCCGATGGCAGCTTTATCGATAAGTGTAATGATCTACTACAGGGTAGACGTGGTCCTTCTCTCGCTGTTTCAAAATGCAGCTCAGATTGGCCTCTATACTGTGGCCTACACTCTCTCAGAGACCTCAATTATTATACCGACCGTTTTTATGACCTCATTGTTTCCCGTAATATCCCAAATGCATGAAAACTCTAAACGTTCGTTTGCAGAAACGTGCGCGAAATCCGCGAAATACATGCTATATATCGCATTGCCAATGGCGTTTACCGTAACACTGTGGGCAGTACCAATAATCACGATATTCTACGGAGACGCCTTCGCAGGGTCTGCCACTGCACTGCAAATAATCATCTGGTCGGCAGCTGCTATGTATGTGGGAATCATATTAGGAAACGCGTTTGTAAGCGCCAACTTGCAGAAGCTCAGTATGAAGATTACAGTTGGCGCTATGGCATTCAATATTGTACTCAACGTGCTCGTTATTCCAACATATGGTTATTTAGGCGCTTCTGCGACGACAGTTGCAACAGAAGCGTTAATATTGTGCATGAGCATCTTTTTTTTGGAGAGATATGGATATCCCCTCAGCCTCCGACGGATTTTCAAGCCGCCTTTTTTTGGCTTGGCCGTTATTTCAGCCACCTCAGCGGTTTTGCTGAGTTATAAAGTTCACCTAGTCCTAGTCACAGTCATCGCTTTGATAGTTTATGCAGCAATAATATGGCAGTTCGGCTTAGATGAAGAAGATAAAAAACTGATACTGAGCCTGCTCAAGTACCCTCGGCTCGCAACTGTCAGAACGTGATAAAGACGATCTTGTCTTAAAAACCGAGCAGGAAACCCCTTTTTCTCAGGTTGACTGGATTATAATACGTCTAGGGCCATTCGCACACCTTTTATTCACGTGCCGTCGAAGTAGGTTTTTTTGAGGAGGAGAAACGCTACAGAAGGTTATCCACTCCGAAAAAACTCACAAAACATTCTGCTGAAGCAAAACTTTAAGGCGTCAAATTGTTACACGTATGGCATAAACTGACTTTGCACGAATCGTTTATCACTATGAAAATCTCCGTTGTAGCACCTTTTCCAAAAAACAAAGACGGACTTCCGAGAGCTGCTGAAGAGTTGATAGCGCAGTTCTGTAAAGCAACTACTGTAGATTCTGTGTCGATAATTGCACGGCAAGATTTAGGCTTTGTCAGCCCATCTATTTTGGCAAAGGCATGCGTTTCGCTCTTCAGCTTTCGCATTTTTTTGGCCCCGCGGACGTTTTTGAAGGTGATTAAACTTTATAAAGAAGGTGACTTTTTCCTCGTCTTTGGGATGCCTTGGGAAATGCTTCACCCAATACCCGCCTTATACCTTTTTGCTCGTTTAATCAA
>DASVJT010000058.1:0-2985 GCA_036385775.1 archaeon | reverse complement strand
TGAAAGTGCGTCGCTCAATAACTCCGCATCGCTACCCGTTATGATTAATCCCTTCTCAATCATTTTTGTCACCTTTTACTTTGGCAACCGCTTCTTTTATGATGATCCCTGCTTCTTCTTCATCCCAAAAGACTCCATAGTTGTCAGTTTTAAGATTGAAATTGTCTTCCCACCCATACATTAATGCCTTTTCACAAGCATCCATCAAGATTTTTAATTTTTCTTCACAGTTCATTCTTGTCACCCCCTCGTACTTTTAACCTGGACAGGCTCGACTTTTAGCATGATCGGTTTTTTCTGTTGACGATAATAGCGACTCCCTGACACCCATTTCACGATACCTCATAATCCCAGCTGTACTCGCGCCGTCGGTTCAACTGTACATGGATCTTTTTGATGATTTGTCGCACCTCTTGCCTGGCGCTATCAGGGAGCCAGACATCGTACACGCGGCCTAGCAGGTAGCGGTATGCATCCCAACTGGTCGAGCACTTCCGTAAAAGTTGTTCGGCGGTCATATCTGCATAATCGGTTTTGTAATCTGCAAGCTGTCTTAGAAGCGCATCGACCTGGGTACAATCCTCACGCATAACTAAGAGTAATAGAACGTGATATGAAGAGGATTAAGGAAGCGCGGAGCGGAAGTGGTTTTCCCAGCATATTTTAACGCCATAACTCATGGGTATTCATATGGACTTAATCCTTCGAGACATAGCCTTTTTTGAATTAATTTAGTAGCCAATCCATGCTGAAAAATAAAATAAAATCGAAAAAAGAAATAACGGGCTAGGAGATAAGGAATAGATTATAGGAACACGTTATGCCGCTCTTATGCTAACTAACATAATCGTTCTGAAAAGATGATTATCCGTTTACCGTCTGCGGCTTTCTCAATAAATTAAATAATCCAATGATTATCTGCGCAACGCCGATAATCGCAACTACAACTATATTCCAGTTTGCTTGCAAAACGTGGCCCAAATTGCTTCATTCTTCTGCAGGAAGGTTTAGAAATAAGTTAAGAACTAAAATGACTAGAGCCAAGCCAAAATAAAGAAGTAGAAACGCTAGAATGTTGGTAGGTCTCTGTCTCATGTCCGCTCCTGCCCTTTCTTCCTTACCACGAGCAATAGAACAGCTATCGCAGTTATTGGTTTGAATTGCATACGCTTATGCAAGTAGTGATTTGTGGCTTAACTATTCCTATTCCTTAGAAGGAAATCAAAAAAGAAAGATTATTGCAGTCGTTTTGTTAGTGGGCGCGTGCTCATTTACCTATTGATGAGGCACATCGCTGTCATTAGTTTATGTTAATATATAAGCGTTTTAAATGTAATCACGGCGATTTTATGAGCGAAGAGTGGAAATCGATAATAAGTGAGACAACGGACGCAATTAGGCAGCTGCCCGCAGAAAAAGAAGCAAGAGAAAACAAATTGGAAGAAAACAGCGCGCAAGTCGAGACTATGTTTGTCACTATCATCATCCCCACACTCAAGGAGCTAAAAAAAGAACTGGACAACAACACCCCTGCGAGCGTTACTAGTAGTGACAAGCCCTTTTCAGACAGGGTTGAGTACCGTGCATCGATCACTGTTAAACTCTCCAAATTGTTGCCTGACGTTAAAAAAAGCGGGGCTCGTTCTGCAAATTATCCGGAGTTTTTCTATCAGATTGCCATAGATGCGTTTTCTTCCAAGCTTTCGTATAATAGCACGTGCCACATTACAGATGCAACGGGCCTAACCCGCGAACTAGGCGGCACTAAGGCGCTGCCAACTACTTTCGATTTGACAAGCGATAGCATTCCCGATTTGACAAGCGACAATATAAAGCAGGACTTTGGACTCAGATACAAAGATTCTGTAGGGTTCTTGAGAACCACCCATTATATTGATAGCCTCTACACTCAGGGTAATTGAATTCTGAGCGGATGACCCAGGTTCAACATGCTACGTTCGTCATCCCGCTGCTGTAACTCATGGCGTTTGCATCAAGATCTCAAGCGAGCCTAGAAATCTAAGGAAATCGAAAAAAGAAATAAAGAGGGAGGAGATAAGGAATAGGTTGTAGGAACACGCTACGCAGCCCTTGATAGGCTGTTTAACTTAACTGTTTCCCGTTTCTAGCAGCTAGCTGAAACGAGATATAAGTCACGCACTAGACGGCTGTACAAGCACACTGTCGACTTTGTGAATCACTCCGTTAGCCGCGTTGATATCCCCATTAGTAACTGTGGCGTTATCGACTCTAATTGTAGTGCCGGTAACGTAGTATGGTAATATTAGTCCGTTCAATGTTGTAAGCGTTCCAATGCCCGTAAACTCGTTTGAAGAAAGCTTCTTTGGGACGATGTGATACAAAAGCACACTTCTTAATGCAGTCGTGTTGTTTTGCCAACCTGCAAGCGTAGATGCGTCAATTTTCGAAAAAGCGGCGTTATCTGGTGCAAAGACAGTAAAGTTGTCCGATCCGTTTAGTAAGTCCGTGAGGTTAGCCTTATTCAACAAGCTTGCAAATGTGGAAAGACTCGGGTCCGATGATGCTACTTGTGGTATATTACTGGGTGTTGTTGTCGGAGTTGCCGTTGAGGTTGCCGTCGACGTGTTGGACGTGGTACAACCTGATACTAACAAAGAGGCAACCACGAGCGATAGAACAATTATCGCAGTTATTGGTTTTAGTTGCATACGTTTATTCAAGTGGCTAAAAGTGACTTAACTATTCCCATTTCAAACAAAAAATATCAACTGAATCATGAAGGTTAACGTGCGCGTGAGATTGCGCAAAATGATACTTTTCGGAAGTTTTGTTCACTAGATAAGGCTGCAATAAGCTCCGACCATTTTAGGCCTAAAAAATTAGCCGCATTGAGATAATATCTCTGTATTATGTGATGATATCAGCTTGACCATATACGTTTAAACGCCGTATTGCTCTTCGCAATTGCGAACCACGCAGCGGTTTCGTACGAAATTATCTTCC
>DASVJT010000057.1:0-2222 GCA_036385775.1 archaeon | reverse complement strand
GCGCATGAACAGGTCGTGCTCCAGAGGAATTTCCAGGGCCGCTACTTGTTTGGCAATGTTTTCCGCTTCATTCATGATTTAGCTCCTTATAGTGGGACTATAGTTACAATGACCACCTCCTCAGTCAAGACAATAATGCATCGAGTTTAAGAGAGTAACCTTTGACATACAGCGAAACGGCGCTGCCCCGGTTTTCTGTTCCTTTTTTTGATTCTATTCCTGAGTGAGTTTTTCTGTCTCACTGTATTTGTTCGCAATAAGCGGGTGGATGTCGGATCGATGCTTATATTTTTAATTGAATTCCTATTCAACAATACCTTCGCCAATTGACATGAGTAATTTATAGATATCGGAGGAAGGAGAAAGGTCAGAGAAGGTAGAATACAGCTTCTAACAGAGCATTCGCACCCAAACTGACCATGAACGAAATCATAGCAATACTAAACACCGTGAGTCCACACTTAAAAGCCCGCACCCTAAAGCAGATGACCCTGCTTATTGAAGCCATGCTGTCGATGACGGGGCGAGTAACCATGCTGAGCTTGTCGCGTTGGACTGAAAAGGGTGGCAGCTATCGGACGGTACAGCGTTTTTTTAAAGAAAAAATAGAGTGGTCGGCGTTACGTTGGCAGCTCATAAAGCAACACACACAGGAAACTAAAGGTATATGGTTGCTGATTGGGGATGAGGTCATGGTGACCAAATCAGGGAAAGAAACGCATGGATTGGGGATTTTTTTTCTTCGATTTACAACAAGCCATTGCCTGGGCTGTGTTTTTTAAACCTGTCATTGTTATCTGTCGAAACGCGGACGGCTTACCCTTTAATCACAGAACAGCTGGTGCGCGGCGATGTTCAAGCCAGTGCGCCCAAGGCCGTTATACCAAAAAACTCGAAACCTGGCAGGCCTAAGGGCAGTGTTAACAAAAACCGGAAAGTTGTTGAACTATCGTCTTTTCAACGACAGTTGCAAGCCTGTATTAATGCGGCATTAACGCTGATAGGGTTGAATTTGGGAATCGTCTATTTTGTTTACGATGGCGCACTGGGCAACAATGCAGGCCTACAAGCCGTTATACAAACGGGGCTACACCTTATTTGCAAGCTACGCCATGATTCAAAGCTTTACTTTCCCTACTCGGGCGAGTATTCAGGAAAAGGCAAGCCGCGTAAATACGGTGAAAAACTAACACTGGAAACATTAACGGACGCGCATCGGAAATCGGAGACCGTGGAAAAAGGCATTCAAACGTGTACCTATCAGGTACACGTTTGGCACAAAAACTTTCCTGAATTGCTAAATGTCGCCATCATTGTAAAGACCAACCTAAAAACAGGACGGATCGCAAAGGTACTGTTGTTTAGTGATGACCTGACGCTTGCCAGTGAAAAATTGATCAGCTACTACTCTTTGCGGTTTCAAATCGAGTTTAACTTCCGCGATGCCAAGCAATATTGGGGGTTGGAAGATTTTATGAATGTCAAAGAAACGCAAGTCAACAATGCGGCTAACTTCTCCTTGTTCATGGTCACTTTTTCACAGCTTTTATCGGCAAAAATAGAGGGAACCAACAAGGGCAGTATGCTGGATTTGAAAACCATCTTCAGAGCCCGAAAATACACGCAGCGGATTATCAATTCGCTGGGCAAAAATGATGACACATTTTTAATCGACGACCGTATCTTCCAAGCCGCAGAAATTGGCAGGATTCATGCAAGAGCGGCTTAAATTTTGGCGAAGGTATTGACACTCGTAAGCGTTTTTTAAAATCATTGTGTCATTATGCTGTAAAATTATTTCTTTTTTAGACTTCATGGCACATGGCTCTCAATACCATACAACGCATTGCGTTAACACCCGGCGAACCTGCCGGCATAGGCCCCGATCTTTGCATCCAGCTTGCACAGCAGGATTTACCCTGCCAACTCATCGCGATAGCCAGCCCTGAATTGTTGCTGCAGCGCGCCAAACAGGTGGGCTTATCTATCCAGCTAAACGAATTTGACAGCTCTTTACCGCCAACAACCCATACGGCAGGAAGCTTGACGGTGTTACCGGTTGAACTCGCAGAACCCGTTCAATGCGGAAAGACAAACCCGCTAAACAGTCGTTATGTATTAAAAACCATTACTAAAGCAACAAAAGGCTGCATGGATGGGCTTTTTGATGCAATGGTTACCGGCCCCGTTCATAAAGGTGTTATCAATGATGCGGGTTTCGC
>DASVJT010000056.1:0-4611 GCA_036385775.1 archaeon | reverse complement strand
GTTGACTGAGAGGCGTCAGTTTCTGTTACGTCCCCTGAGCTAGATATGTTAAATTCGAGGACATCCCATTCCAAAAGGCGTTCCGAGAGCAAGTTTATCGACTCGTCGATATCATCGATTCCACCGATTAGCTGCACAATTTGTGCGTCTGGGCGAGAAAACGCGGCGATTATCTGCTCTTTCGCACGCTGTATCGCAACGGCGCGGAGCAGTGAAATGTAGTCGTGGTCCGATGTCACCAAGCCGAGTTGAATCGCCATCTCCCTCAGATGGCTCCTACACCGCTTGTCCAAATCGGTAAATTCTTCGCTTTGAAGTCGCAAAGCTATCGCGACGGCGTCCGCATGTAAAACGTTCGAACGAACGATTTGGCCATTGTGCAGCTCGATCTCTCCGAACCACGTTTTGATGATTGTCATACTCTATTTTGCTCTTGACTTTGCTATTCCTTGTGAAGAACAGTGATGCATCTTTAGCTTGTTTATAGATATCCTATATATCTTGGGGCAGAATAATAGTTTGTCGGCTGGAAGTGATAGAATTGAATATCGAAATAGGCAAAATAGCGCTCAATAATCCAACGATGCTCGCAGCTGGGATTATGGGGTCCGCTGCATCTTCTCTAAGGCGGATCATGTCGTGCGGGGCAGGCGCCGTCGTTACTAAGTCTATTGGACTTCTGTCACGCGAGGGTCATCCGGGGCCTGTTCTCGCTGAGGTTCCGGGGGGGTACTTGAACGCACTGGGACTGCCCAATATGGGCCTTGCGTTTTTGGACGAACTTGAGACGCTGAGCACCGCCGAAGAGCGAAAGCCGATAATCGTAAGCTTATTCGGCAACTGTCCTGATGACTTTGTCGAGTTGTCCGAAACGTTCTCCCAGTACGCAGACGCGCTTGAACTCAATTTGAGCTGTCCTCATGCTCAGGGTTTTGGAATCGAAGTCGGATCAGATCCTGCGGCAGTTAAAGCGATTACGAATTCGGTCAGCAAACACGTAGATATTCCGGTATGGGTCAAGCTCACGCCTAACGTGACCGACATCATGGTACTTGGCCAAGCAGCAGAAAAAGGGGGAGCCGATGCCGTAGTGGCAATAAATACGGTTAAGGCTATGGCGATCGATGTGGAGGGCGGAAGGCCAGTTTTAGGCAACGTGTTTGGCGGGCTGTCAGGAAGTGCGATAAAGCCAATCGCGGTTAAATGCGTTTATGACTTATATAGTGCCCTCACTATCCCCGTAATCGGTGTCGGCGGGATTAGTAATTACGAGGACGCGTTAGAATTCATTATGGCAGGAGCTAGGGCCGTTCAGATCGGGTCGGCGGTCGCCCGCAATCTGTCGGTATTTGAGCACGTCGCTGTCGGAATCGACCGTTATCTGTCCACGAAACGTTTATCGTTTGAAGACGTTGTCGGAATTGCACACAAGAGTTACTGACATGGATCTTAAGCAGGTGCTCACTACCACAAACGTTTTGCTCGTCGATAATACGTACGCTGGTTTGAAAGACACCACATTTTCGAAGTATCTTCTTACAGAGATGATTGACTCGCCACTCGACGCCACTGCAGCGTTTATCTGCGACGGGAGAATTCGTGGAGTCGCCTTTAAACAGGACTTTTGGACGCTAGTAACTGATATCGTGAGGTTCGATCCGGAATTCGAAAGCTATGCCGCAGCGCTACTTCAGAAGACCAAATGCAATAAAAGACATTCATATACGGTCGAGGCAGCTGACTTTCATCAAGCTATTGTTACGCTTCTGTGTGATTTACTGGTTAGCGGTGAGTCGTGCGAATGTTACGACGGCAGACGTTCGCATATATTGGCGTACTCATCTGAGCGTAAGGAACGATTACAATTGCTATTTAAGACGAAAATTTCACCTCTTTTTGATCTAGGTGCCGCGGAGATGCTCGAAATATGCTGTGGGAATGGTATGGCTACAGCCGCGCTCTCTAATCTTGGATACAACGTTTATGCTTTAGACAATGACAAATGCGCTATTTGTGAGGGGCTATTTCACGGCGCCCTGCGGAAAGAAAATACGGCCGTGTTGGACGCCCGTTATCTCTCAGAATATGAATTCGCTCAGTACCACAAGTTTAGATTAGTCGTTGGCTTTATGTTGGGGGCTATCTACGAGTTCAACAAAACTGATTGGCAAAAAATACTGTCGGAAGCAGCGGCGATCGTCAATGAAGGGCTTTTTCTGCTCACGGTTCACAAGAAAGAAGAAATTGACTTCATTGACAAAACTATGAATGGTTTTGGCATCAAAGGTCAGATAATAGATAACCGAGACGATACCAGCATTTACGACCAATGGGTGTACATCGGAGTCAAGGAATCAACAGCTCCAGGTAACTCAGTTAAGTCGTGATGATTCGGAGCCACTTGCAGCCGGACATTTTTTCGATTGTTCTAGCCGAGCATTGTTCGCCGCTTGCCGAATGTTATTCTGACTTGTCTTGTGAAAATGTCAGCTTGTAAAAACTGACGCAGACCCAATCATTGAGATTGTCCTGATAGCGCATCTGGAATGCAATCTATGACGTCTGTTGCCAATAGGCTATATCCCCTGCGGGAGAATGCTAGGTCACCTGCACAGCCGTTGAGGTAAGCAGCAGTTGACGCTGCTTGCATTTTATCTAGACGCGTTGAAAAAGCGCCGACAAGCCCCGCTAAGACGTCACCTGTGCCGCCGACAGTCATTCCGGCATTGCCAGTCTTATTTAACCGATACTTTGTCCCGTCCGAAATGATGTCAATTCGACCTTTTAGCAGTGTTATGACGTTCCATTCTCGCGAAAAATCCTTGACTGCCTCTATTCTTTCTTGAAGTCCGCTCGGAATGGTATGACCTGTTAGAGCTGCAAACTCACCCTGATGTGGAGTAACAATAATACTGTCTGCCTTGTACTCAGAGGTTCCCAAGGAAATTAGTCCATCCGCGTCAAGCGTTAAGTTATCAGAAGCAGATATTAGTTTACTCACAGCTTTTGTCGTTTCTGGATCAACACCGAGGCCAGGTCCGATCACGACGGCATCGTGTCGGGAGATAAGATCGATAAGCGTCTTTACGTCCTTTAAAGTGATTCGTTCGGTGCCTACTTCTTTGACAATAAGGTTCGGACTAAACCCTGCGATAATTTTAGCTTTTGGTGAAGCGACAGTCACTATGTCGATGCCGCTTCTTAACGCAGCCATAGCAGCCAAAGTCGGCGCCCCTGTAAAAAGCCCGCCGCCGATAATTAGGACCCTCCCGTTTTCGCCTTTGTGACTTTCGACTCTTCGGCGAAACAATAAATCGCCAGGGCCTGTGTACAGTTCTGCCTCTCGGGGAATCCCTATGTCGCAGATTGTTGCGTTCTTAACAGATGTTCCAGTTTTAAGGCGATGGAGGGCTATTACACAATCTGCATTTACCTTCGTTTCTGTGCGATCACCGCTTGGAACATCAATCGATAATTTTTTGATTTTTGAGCGATTTATTAGTTGAATAACGGATTTTTCTGGTTCGCGCATCACTCCGATCAGTCCTGTCCCGAGAATAGCATCGATCAGTATGTCATAGCTCGCAAGATTATTTAGTGGACTTTCTGGACTGAAAATTGCTGGACCTTGATGTAGAGACACGGAATAATCCAGATTCTTTAAAGTGTCCCAATTCTTTTGTGCCTCGAAAGTTTTCAGGGCGCTCTCGCAACCGACAAGGACCACATTAACAGAAAACTCGCTTGATAAATGTCGAGCTACAACAAAGCCATCGCCTCCATTATTTCCGAGACCGCAGACGACAACTGCCTTGTTTGCTGGGATGCGTGATCTTTGGTATAAGCGCCGGACCCGATCTGCGATAGCCTTGCCGGCGTTTTCCATCAGCTGCAACTTGGAAATGCCGAGTCCAACGCAGTTTTCTTCAATGCGGTGCATGTCTTCTACAGACACTGACCCGAAAGGCATAAACCTAAAATGCTAAGTGTAGAAATATAACGCTTGTGCTACGACGCGTTAGAATAATAGCGGACTACCAGTTCGGACCTGGGGCAGGAAACGCCCTATTTCCAGACACGGTGAGATTCTCTTTATCGCGAACGCGGCGGATTAGTCAGGTGCTAAATGGAGATAAGCGGGTTGCAACCCTTCGTGCTTCAGATGGGCGTTTCACGTTAAGTGAACTCGGCGCACGTCGCTTGCACGCAAGTTTTCCGTATCCAAAGCTTCGGATTACTATTAATTCCGAAGCAACGCCATTTGTTGGAGCAGGTAAAACGGCCTTTGCAAAACACGTGTTGCACGTAGATCCTGACTTGAGAGCACACGACGAGGTGCTGTTGGTTGACGAAAAAGATGCGTTGATCGCAACTGGACAGGCTCTTTTGAGTCCACCAGAGATGATGGCGTTTAACAAAGGAGTCGCGGTCAAAGTGAGACAGGGGTTCCTAGGTGCGCGCGAGCATTCGTAACCTAAACGGGGCGTGGTTCGAATGCACATAACTATGTAAAAGCCCTGTTAATATTTCGATAAGGCGGGTGGTTTCATGATTCCCGGAATGCGAGGAATGAGTCCAAAGAAATTACAGCAGATGATGAAACAAATGGGG
>DASVJT010000055.1:0-1804 GCA_036385775.1 archaeon | reverse complement strand
GTGAAACTTGCACTATCAACTGCAACGACGCCTTTCTTATAGCGCTTTGTTAGTTCAAGGACTTCTATTACGTTCATTGCTTCCTACAGATGCGCTGTAATCATGGTGAATTAAATACTATTATATAAAATAGGCGTTTTGGCGTTGGATTCACGGTTTCGCCCTTTGTAGACCCGTATCTGCATGTGCTGTTTAAAGCACAAGTAACCTACGTATACTCTTTAAATATCAAATCAACTGCTTTTGACGTAGCCGCTTCTTCATCGGCGTAGCGGGTTCGTAGGTCGAGCTCGAATAGGCGTAGCGACTGATCGATCTTGACTTTTATATACTCGTCAATTTGCGCTGCAGAACTGTCGCCAAGGCTAGTTTGGAGCAATTTAAGCAGGGTTTTCTCGCGTTCCTTGAGCTTCTTGATCTCCTCTTCGTACTCCTTTATAAGGTCAAGCAAGTCTTCTGCTACCTCTTCTTCAGCGTAATTTCTATCTTGTATCATAGTCTGACGTATTAAGAGACTGCTTTAAATCCTTTGGGTCATTTAACGCAGTTCAGGCTAATCGCTAGAAAGGTTCGTTTGACGGTACGCAGAGGAATCTTTGTATTGTTGGGATGCGATTATGTGCACGAGGGCTTGCTTGATTCTATGATTTAAGCTCTGGCGTCAAAATGACAAGATCTTAAAATCACATATAAATAGCATCGTTGACGAAGCGGTTATGATGGGGCGCCATTCCTCTAAACGAGTACTCAACGCGAATATTCGGCGTGTTAGCGAAGAGACTGAGGCATCAAGGCTGAAGCAGGTGGTAGTATACGCCTTTTAAAGAGATCTTTGGTACGACTTGAAGGGGGGATAACCCTCTTACCTGAATCAGTCGACGATCTATGGCATTTAAGGCACCTTATCGAAAAGGGTGATCTTGTTTTTGCTTTGACATTTCGCAAGATTGAAAGTGCAACTGACAAATTACGGCCGGAGAAGCTTGAGCGAAAGCCGATGCGGCTTGGGATCCGTGTAGATTCGGTAGAATTTCATCGGTTTGCCAATCGCCTGCGAGTTAGCGGGACCATCGAGTCAGGCCAGGATGTCGGGTCACATCATACGTTGAGCGTGGAACCATTACGAGACGTCTCGATTATTAAGCTGTGGAGACGAGATCAGCTTGATCGAATCGCTAAAGCGATCGAAGAATCAAAGCGCCCTGAAATCGCAATTGTCACTATTGAATCAGGAGAGGCGCAAATCGGCGTTCTCCGACAGTATGGCGTGGAGGAGGTTGCGAACATCACGCAAAGGGCCGGAAAATTAGACGAAACTTCACAGGTTGATTTTTTTGCACAAATATATGATCAGTTGGTCCATGTAGGTGCGGAAGAATACATCATTGCTGGTCCTGGATTCATCAAGGAAGATTTCGTTCGGTTCGCAACTCAGAAGGAAAAGGGTTTCCCAGACCGGACAGTGGTTGAGAATACAACCTCAGTTGGGATTTCAGGCTTTCAAGAGGCGCTTCGACGTGGTGCCGTGGACAGACTTGTTAAAGACGCACACCTCGTGCGTGAGGCGCGCCTGATCGAAGAACTTTTTAAAGAGATCGCTGTTGGCGGTAAAGCCGCCTATGGCATGAGTGAGGTCATGAAGGCGCAGGATTGGGGTGCCCTAGATAGGCTGCTCATAGCGGATGAGACATTGCGCAATGAGCGGGAAAAAGGAATGGCCGTCGACGAATTGTTAACTGCAGTGAACAATTCGAATGGCCACGTCGTCGTTTTTAGCACCGATTTCGAGCCGGGAAAGCGATTA
>DASVJT010000054.1:0-4946 GCA_036385775.1 archaeon | reverse complement strand
GCTTCGACAATGGGCAGCAATCGGGGGCTCTGTTGGATCTGATGTTCCATATAGCACAAATGATTTGAAAGCCTCTTCAAGATTTTTAACCAAGCTTTGGAACATCTTTAGATTTGCTATGTTACATTTCTCTCAAGGAGTTCAGCCAGTCATTTATGGATCTCAAAATCCAAGTGAGATATGGTTAATCTGTAATCTTATTGAATTGGTTGACTCGGTCACCTCCAGTATGGATCGGTTTGCCTTTGACGAGGCTCTTAAGGAAATTCGCTCTTTTGTTTGGAACACATTAGCTGATCATTACATTGAAGCGGTTAAAGGAAGGCTTTATGAAAGGGACGCGTACTGCATTGCTGCTTTGCACCTTGCACTTAATACGATAGTCAAGCTGCTAGCACCATTCTGTCCATTCTTTTCGGAGGAGTTGTTTTCACACATTAACCCCGGAAGTGATAGTGTTCATCTACACTCGTGGCCTGTGCTTTTCTTAAAGCCGCTAGGAGTGGTTTCATCCGAATCGACACCTACACCGGGAGACGTTCAGCAGATAGCGATTACAGCGTCTCAAAAAGAAGTCCAGGAAGCACGGCGCACAGGAGAGCTAGTCAAAGAAATTATTGCCAGTGTTAGGCACTACAAATCAGAACAACGAATCGCACTGAACGCTCGAATTGAAGGGATTTATGTGTATTTGGATCATGATATGTCTAACGGAGCGAAGGATATCAGTAATGCGCTAAATGCTGATATTGAATATAGGACAGGCGAACCAGCTATTTGCGAGTTGATCACTGAAATTAGTCCGTGTTTTGGTTCGTTAGGTCCACGTTTTAAGTCTGAATTAAAGCGTGTAGTAGAGTCAATAAAAAGTACTCCTGCTGAGGAAATCACCGATCAGATATCTACTGGTTCCATAATAATCGACGGTCGTGAGTTTTTACCAACAGATTTCATTGTTAAAAAAGAGCGGTTTGTGCAGGGAACGAAGGTCGACGTTATTAAGCTAAGCGAAGGGACTATCCTTCTGAAACGAATATAGCGTCAGTCACCACCCTTCAACAACAAGTTCGTACTTTTTCAAGCAATTGAGTACCTCCTCATCAGTTAGATCGGAGAACCGTCTATAGAAGCCTGCAACCGCAAACCACGGACGATTGCTTGTTAGTGGACAAATATATTCGTCTACTCGAGATTTAACGAGCATTTCAGCGTCTTTAGAAGCAACTGGTACTGCCATAATCACTTTTTTAGGCTGGCGCTTTCTAACATAATCGATCGCAGCTAAGGCGGTGTACCCTGTCGCTAAGCCATCGTCAACTATTATGGCTATGCGGTCTGTCAAATCGGGGAAGGGCTTGTCTCCTCTATATCTTTTTTCACGTCGTTTAACTTCTTCAAGCACGTCTTCTGCGATTTCATTGATTTCGTTGTTCGTCAATCCGATGTAGCTGATCAGATCGTCGTTTAGAACTTTAGATCCATCCGCCGTAATTGCGCCGAAGCCAGTTTCACTGTTCGATGGAATTGGCAGCTTTCGTGGTATAACTAAATCGAGTGGTGCGCGCAGACGCGTCGCTATAGGAAATGCGACTTCAACGCCCCCTCGAGGAATTGCTAAAACCACCGCGTTCTGACCTTCGTACCGCGCCAACAAGTCAGCTAATGCATGTCCAGCTTGGATACGATCCTTATACATAAACGTCACTGCGATTTGTAAGTTTTTATAGTTATATACTAAAATAAACAGAAACCGAGATATTCGGTGTAAGACAGTTTTAGTTTGTGTAAGCAGGCGATAATTATATAAGAAATAGATGCTCACTAAAGTATATATATTGACTATGTAGTTAAAATAAAGACATTGAGGTTAGCATGAAAGACGTGAAGATCTTATTAGATGAAGAAGAGATGCCCAGAAGCTGGTACAACATTCAGGCGGATCTGCCGGTTAAGCTGCCACCCCCACTGAACCCGCATACGCAAGAACCTGCGACACCAGAGGATTTACTTGCACTTTTTTCGCCATCGTTGGTAAAGCAAGAAGTGGCAACAAGTCGCTATATAGACATACCTGACGAGATTTTGGAGGCATATTTCAGGGTCGGACGACCGACCCCGCTGTACCGGGCTAAAAGGCTTGAGGACTATTTGAAGACGCCTGCCCGTATATACTACAAGCGGGAAGATGTGTCGTTCACTGGATCACACAAGCCAAACTCAGCTATTGCCCAGGCGTATTATAATAAAATTGACGGCACAGAGAGTCTTGTAACGGAGACCGGGGCAGGGCAGTGGGGCACCGCGCTAGCGCTTGGGTGTTCCATGTTTGATCTCGCGTGCAAGGTTTTTATGGTCAGGGTTAGCTACGATCAAAAGCCTGCACGAAAAACGCTCATGCGGCTCTACGGGGCTGACGTCATAGCGTCGCCATCAACTTTAACGAAAAGCGGACGGCAAGTGCTTGCGGAATCTCCAAATCACCCAGGTTCTCTAGGGATCGCTATTAGTGAGGCAGCAGAAACGAGTCTGGAATCTGCAAAGGCTAAATATGCGTTAGGGTCCGTCCTAGAACACGTCTTGCTTCATCAGACAATTATAGGGGAAGAGATTGTTGCGCAGCTCAAGAAAGCAGATGAAAATCCTGACATTATGATCGGGTGCGTGGGCGGAGGATCGAATTTCTCTGGGTTTGCTTATCCTCTTCTTGGGGATCATATAAGAAACGGTAACGGAACCCAATTCATAGGGGTGGAACCGACGAGTTGTCCGTCGCTCACAAAGGGCGAATACAGGTACGACCTCGGCGATGTGGCAGGTTTTGCGCCACTAGTTAAAATGTATACATTGGGACACAATTTTATCCCCTCGCCGATACACGCAGGCGGGCTTCGTTATCACGGGGCTGCACAAAGCTTGAGCCTCCTAAAGAATCTTGGATATATAGACGCCGTGTCCTTTCAGCAGGTTCAGACTTTTAAGGCCGGTGCTCTCTTCACCCAGACTGAAGGCATTTGTCCAGCTCCAGAGTCGAGTCATGCGATTCAAGCAGCAATAGACGAAGCTATCAAATGCAAGAAGACCGGTGAGTCTAAGGTAATTGTGTTTAACCTTAGTGGCCACGGGCTTTTAGACCTTGCCGGGTACGAAAAATTCCTCAACAATGATTTAAATGGAGACGGCAATAGTTCTTGATCATCGAACTTCGATTTAATTGGAATGTCAGACCCAAAGTCACTAAACTGGCAACGGGTACGACAGTAATGAGATCTGATAGATTTTAGGTGGAAAAGACTCTGCTTTAGTCCTCTTTCCACTGCTCTTCTATTTCGGGGTTGTTTGGGTAATCCTTTGTCTTTCTTTTGAAGACGTTATCACGCCCTTCCATATAAAAAGCCTCTTCATTAGTTATTTCGTCTTCTTCGACAAGCTCTTCTCGACCTTCAGGCGTGTAGACGCCTTCACCAGCAGCGGTCTCCTTGTCCACGACCTCTTTGTCGTATTGATACCCATAATCAGGTTCTTTTCCCCATGGCTCGTGATCGATCTCTTCAACAACTTCGCCATTTTGTTTTTCGCCGACTTCGTCTATTTTAAGTTCAAGAGAGCCGTCATAGATTTCCACATCCTCTTTTTCATCGTCCGCGTCATCAACTCTTTGAGCTTTTGACTTAACGAGTTTTAAGTTGTATTCTTCTTCGTCCATAAAATCTGATCGCTGATCCTCTTGATCCATAAGTTTATCTTCTCTATCTTCGCGTGGCATAATGATCTATAGAAAGATTTAGCACTATATAGTTAAAGGGTTTGAGTTCGCGACGATTTGTTAGTATCTAAGCGTCCGCCATGTTTTCCGTTTAGCGGGTAACATAATATGCTCTAGTGGTCCATCAAAAAAAGTTACATTTTTTCAACCCAATCGTTGAACAAATCATATTGTGAGAACAGATCAAAAACAGGGACGTCAAGGGGGTCTTTGAAATAAACTGCGAGCTCGTCTACTAGCCCACTTTTTCCTTTTCGCTTTGCTAGTTCCATAAAGCGGATAAGATCAATAACCAAGGGTGCAGCTAATACACTATCACACCCTTGCCAAGTGAATTGCATGTTCATGCGATGGTCCAAAAATCCATTGAATGATATAAAGTCCCAAGCAACTTTGTGATCGGATAGAGGCGGAAAATAATCGATTCGGCTACCCAAATGCGGTTCATATCCTAGCATCTTCGGCACAACGCTCGTCTTTGTGATGAGCTTAGATTGTTTATTTTCAGGATGCTGCAATATGCGTCCGTCTAAATTTCCAAGGATGTTGCTACCATACCATCCATCGATTCTTAGATGACGTAACTTGAACATGGGTACGAGTGCTGTTTTGACCAAGGTCTCGCCAGTTTTCCCGTCTTTTCCACAGTGCGGTACTCCCTGCTTTTTTGCCAGTTCCTTTATCGCCGAGATATCGTTCCCCATAGATGGAGTGAAATTAATGTAAGGCATGCCATTCTTGATGGCACAGTAAGCGTAGATTGCGCTTGCCGGAATCTGGTTTGAGTTCGATTCTATAGCTGTTTCAAAACTTTCGAGCGTGGCATGTTCAGCTTGAGGCGCGAAGTAAGGCTCAGTTGAGGCTAAATTTATCACGACACAATCTTCATTTCCGGCATAGTTTTGAAGATCATTAGATACCTGCTTAGTTGCGTCGCTCAGCGTTTGCTCACCGCAGTCACTAAGAGCCGTTATAGCATTTCCACAGTTATTGACGATGCCGCATCTAACTGGTATAGTATCTATCTCCTCTTTCATTTTCTCCAGTTGCGTTGTGTCAAAGGTATTGTTCTCGCTTACGTTTTGGCACATTGCTTCATACAACGAGACGTTTCTGATGTCGTGACCGCCAAACTCTATGTCTTCAAGTCGCGCAAGATTGAGTCGGGAGAACTTTTCGTCCT
>DASVJT010000053.1:0-7736 GCA_036385775.1 archaeon | reverse complement strand
TATTCATTTGCGCAGGGTACGCTCGGAAAGGAAATCGAGGCAGCCAACGTCTTTAAGGAAGGCGTGCTCATCGACGTCACCGCAGTAACAAAGGGAAAGGGTGTGCAGGGGCCGGTCAAAAGGTGGGGTGTTACCATCCAGGATAGAAAGGCTTTCAGGGGTGGCAAGGGGCGCCACATCGGGAATCTTGGGCCTTGGAACCCTGCGCGAGTGAGATGGACGGTCCCCCAACTTGGCCAGATGGGCTATCAGCAAAGAACAGAGTATAACAAACGAATACTTCAGATCGGGTCGGACGGAAGCACAGTAACGCCCTCGGGCGGATTTATAGGATATGGGGCCGTTAAAGGCGCATATGTCCTCATCCACGGGTCGATTCCCGGACCTTCCAAGAGGCTTGTTAGGATGAGAAACGCAAGCCGACCAAAAAAGAACGTGCACGCGATTCCAGAGCTGAGCTATATCAGCCTTCAGTCGAAGCAAGGAGTGAGATAGATGGAAAGTCGAGTGCTAAGCCTGAAGGGGAAAACTAAAAAGAAAGTCGCCCTCCCCGAGCTTTTCGAGGAATCTTATCGTCCAGATCTCATAAAAAAGGCCGTCGTTGTCTCGCAGGCAAATCGGAGGCAAGCATATGGGCCGCAGCGTTCAGCGGGCCTTAAGACCTCAGCCGACTCATGGGGCTCTGGGCGCGGGGTCGCACAAGTTCCACGTTTAAAGAACTCGAGTAGAGTTGCGAGGGTGCCACAAGCCGTAGGTGGAAGAAGGGCACATCCGCCGTCTGTCGCGAGAGTTTTTGTAGAAAAGATAAATAAAAAAGAGAAGCAGAGAGCGATAAGGTCTGCAATCGCAGCCACCGCAAATCCTGATTTGGTTAAGGCGCGGGGGCACCGGTTTGACGCAACGCTTCCACTCATCGTAGAGGACGCATTCGAAGACTTGACATCTACTCGGCAAATCGCTGAAGTTTTGACCGCGCTCAACGTCTGGCAAGACGTGGATAAAGCTAAACGCGGTAAACACGTGCGTGCCGGGAAAGGTAAGCGGCGCGGCCGACGCTACAAAAACAAGAAGAGCATCCTTATTATAAGTTTAAAACCCGTATTAGCAGCACGTAATCTTCCTGGAGTTGACGTAACAACTGTGGATAAGTTAAACGTTGAGCTTCTGGCGCCAGGCACTCACGCCGGGAGACTTGCACTATGGACGCAATCGGCGATAAATGCCGCGGGAAAAGGTTAGAGTCATGCTGAAACATGCGTATGTCACAGAAAAGGCGACGGCTCAGCTTGACAGAGAGAACAAGCTTACTTTCATCGTCGATGTGGAAGATACAAAAGAGGACATAAAGAAAGCGGTAGAAGAGATCTATGAAGTGACAGTTGTCGACGTGAAGACGCTTGTCACGCCAAAAGGGTTCAAGAAAGCTACTATTACGCTTTCGAGCGATGATTCTGCCGAAGAAATAGCGTCTAAACTTGGTATCTTCTAAGGGGGTCGTGCTGTGGGGAAGAGGATTATATCGCAAAATCGAGGGAAGGGCACGCCGACCTATCGCGCACCTTCTCACCGCTACAAGGCGGCCTTGAAACTTATCAAAGCTGACAAGAACGAGACCGTAAAGGCCCGCGTAGTTGAAGTGTTACACGACCCTGCTCGGAGCGCTCCAATCGGGCGGGTTCAGTTGGCGGATGGGACTGAGCGCTTAGTTCTGATACCTGAAGGCCTATGCGTAGGCGATGAGATTGCGTGTGGAGCATCGGCGGAGATCAAGGCGGGCAACATCCTGCCGCTTGCTGAAATCCCCGAAGGGGTTCCAATCTGCAATATTGAATCGCAACCAGGCGACGGAGGTTGTTTCGCACGAGCGTCTGGTGTGTACGCGATGCTTGTCGCACACGATGTGCAAAAAACGGTGGTACAGCTCCCCAGTGGGGAAATGAAATGGTTACACCCTCATTGCCGCGCTATGATAGGAACGGTTGCGGGCGGAGGTCGCCTTGAAAAACCATTTGTCAAAGCAGGCAAGAAATTCCATAAACTTCGTTCAAGAGCTGCAAAATATCCTAGAGTAAGTGGAGTTGCTATGAACATAGTCGATCACCCATTTGGCGGCGGCGGTTGGCAACACCCGGGTCGTCCAAAAACAGTTAGTCGCAACGCGCCCCCGGGCCGAAAAGTTGGCAGCATAGCTGCACGACGTACGGGTAAACGATAACAAAACTTAGGGCTGGTGAATGAATGGCTAAGAGACGAAAAGTCGAAGCGCCTCGCAGAAAGGAAGAGTTCTCGTATAGGGGTCACTCTCTTGAGGAGCTCAAGGATTTGGATCTTGATGGACTAACTCAGCTCTTTCCTGCACGGCAACGCCGAAAGCTGAAAAGAGAGCTCACGGAAGATCAAAAAAAGCTTTTACAGAAAATACGAGACGGAAAAGCGATCCGGACCCACCAAAGGGACATGATAGTTCTTCCTGAAATGGTTGGCACCACCATCGGAGTGCACGATGGAAAAACATTCGCTAGCTTTGAGATAATGCCGGAGATGATTGGGCATTACCTTGGTGAATATGCGTTGACAAGGAAACGGGTAGCGCACGGCAGTGCTGGGGTCGGGGCCACGCGATCGAGTAGATATGTTCCGCTGAAGTGATATAATGGCATTCACAACGTATTCGGCAGAGTTTCAGAAGGAAAAAACCTCCCGTTCACAGGGGCATGAACTGCACGTATCGCCTAAACATTGCGTGGAAATCTGCAGGGAGCTGCGTGGAAAGTCTCTCGCAGAGGGTAAATCCTATCTGGAAGCGGTTACGAAGATGGAGACGCCGGTACCTTTCAAGCGCCATAATTCGGGAGTAGGACACCGAGCGGGAATGCACGGATGGGATGCAGGGCGTTACCCGCAAAAAGCAGCTCGAGAGATATTGACAGTCTTGAGAAACGCTGAAGCGAATGCTGAATACCAAGGGCTCGATACGGAGCAAATGTTCATTGTCCACAGTCTGGCGAGACGTGGTCGTGTCATTGAAGGACGAATGCCCCGTGCGATGGGCCGCGCTACCGCAAAGAATACAGATACGGTAACCGTTGAGATAGTGCTGCAGGAGTCAACAAATGGGGATTGAAAAGAAATTCATAGAGGAGGGCTTGAAGCGGTCTCAAATGAATGAGTACTTCAACCGGGAACTGGAGCGCGCAGGCTACGGTGGTATGGAGATTAATCGCACTCCCATTGGAACGCACATTACCATATATGCAGAGAAACCTGGTATGATCATTGGTAAAAGCGGTAAAACGATCCGAAGAGTTACCAGGGAGCTCGATGCAAGTTTCAAGCTCGACAACCCGCAGCTCGACGTTCAAGAGATTGAGGTGCCTGAGCTAAATGCCCAAATAATGGCGCATCGGTTAGCCAACGCGCTTGAGCGTGGTTGGTACTTCCGAAAGGCTGGCCAATCTACGCTACAGCGGGTTATGGACGCCGGCGCGCTTGGATGCGAGGTTATTCTTGCAGGAAAAATCACAGGCCCGCGATCACGAACGGAGAAGTTTCTAGCTGGATACATAAAACATTGCGGAAAGCCTTCAGAGGACCTAGTAATGAAAGGCTACGCCGTAGCAAAACGAAAGCTTGGCATCATCGGGGTCAAAGTCTTTATCGTGCCCCCGGGAGTCAGACTTCCCGATGACATACGACTAGTGGAACAAGTTGACGAAGAGGTCGAATCACATGGCAATATTGAGGAGCCGAGAGATACGCAAGATGAAACCGGATGAACGTCGCAAGCAGCTTAGAGATCTGATTGCGGAGCTCTTGAGAGAAAGAGCGCTTGTTTCTGCCGGAGGCGCTCCAGAAAATCCGGGAAGATCAAAAGAACTTCGACGGACCATTGCTCGAATTCGCACGATCATTAACGAGGATAAAAAGAAGCCGGAAGGACTAGTATAGGTGCTAGATGACAATTGATCGTCAAAATTTCGTAAATCACGAGCTGATTGGCCTATATGCGACTGTGGTAAAGAGTACCAACAGGGACAACGTTGGCCTGAGTGGTCGTATAATTGACGAAAGCAGAAACCTCTTCACGTTGGAAAGCGGCGGTCGTGAAAAAAAGACCGCTAAGAACGGCAACACATTTGAGTTCAGGTTGCCAGAAAGTGATAAGGTTATCATAGATGGAGGTCTGGTCGTCGGACGGCCTGAGGATCGCGTCACGAAAAGGCTTCGAAAATGGCACAACAGGTGAAATATGAGAACTGACATCGGATTTCAAGTAGTCCCCCCTACAAAGCAATGCGACGACACCAATTGTCCCTTTCACGGCACGCTTTCAGTACGCGGACAACTGATGGACGGAAAGGTTGTCAGCGACAAGGCAGCGCGAACCGTTGTCGTGCAACGAGAGTACCTCAAATATATCCCAAAATATGAAAGATACGAAAAAAGGCGGTCGAAATTGCACGCTCACAATCCAGATTGCATCGCGGCAAAAACGGGAGACCGCGTGAGCTTGGCTGAGTGTCGGCCGTTGTCCAAAACTAAGTCATTCGTGGTGATTCAGGTACTATGAAGAGCTTAAAGTCAAAAATTCCACGATCTCTAGCAACGAGCTCGCAACTTGACTGCGTAGACAACACGGGGGCACGGACTCTGGAAATTATCGCCGTCAAAAAGTATCGAGGAGTCAAGAAACGACAGCCCAAAGCGGGATTAGGTGAGATGGTAGTCGTATCGGTCAAGAAAGGGGCGCCCGATATGCGGCGACAAATCCTCAGGGCCGTTATTGTGCGACAGAAAAAGGAATTTAGAAGGCCTGAAGGTACAAGGGTGAAATTTGAAGACAATGCAGCCGTCATAACGGACGACAATGGGGAGCCTCGCGGAACAGAGATCAAGGGGCCCGTCGCTCGTGAAGTCGCGGAACGTTTTGGTAAGATTGCTTCAATTGCCCAAATTATAGTGTGAGGGATCAGATTGGTGAATAGAGTGAGTTCTGGGCAACCGAGAAAACAGCGGAAGGCACGATTTGTTGCTCCCCTCCACGTGCGTCAGAAGTATATGCACGCCCGTTTGGAAAAGAAGCTTGCAGACAAATATAAGCTTCGAAACGTTCAGATACGAAAAGGGGACACAATAAAGGTTCTTCGCGGGGATTTTCGCGATCGGGAAGGAAAAGTAGCGAAAGTCAATCTTAAGGACGAAACTATAGAAGTAGATGGGGTGACGGTGCACAAGGCCGATGGATCTGAAGTATCAAGACCTATTCATCCGTCAAACGTGATCGTGACTAAACTTGAACTCAAGGACAAGAGCCGAATGAGCAAACTAGAGGGTGGATAGCGTGCATCAAAAACGGATCTCAGCACCGAAGAGTTGGCCAATCGCCAAAAAGAAACATAAGTGGGTTGTAGCTGCGTCTCCTGGTGCACATTCGAGAGATGCAGTTCCGATATTAGTCGTCCTTAGGGACCTCTTACACCTTGCTGACAACGCTAAAGAGGCGAAGCGTATTTTACACAGCGGAAATGTCACGGTGAATGGACGCGTAGTTAAGAAGTATAAGGCTCAAGTCGGACTGTTTGATGTAGTCGCCGCTGCAGGCAAACACTATCGTATGTTGCCCAATCCACGTGGAAAGTATCAACTTACTGAGATTAGTGATGAGGAAGCGAAGCGTAAGCTTGTCCGAATCGACAACATAACGGTCGTGAAAGGGGGCAAACTGCAATACAACTTCCACGACGGGACCAACGTGATTCTCGAGGAAAAATATGGCACTGGGGACTCACTAGTGTTTTCACTACCTAATTACGAAATTATCGGACATTATGAGCGCAAAGCCGGCAACAAGGCAATGATTGTTGGGGGTAAGCATTCAGGTGAAACGGGCACGATAGTGGAACTAAAAACGGTAGCGAGCTCGCGTCCGAACATGGCACGAATTGAACACGGCGACATACAATTTGAAACGATAGGAGATTATGTTTTTGTCATTGGTAACGGTGGTGGCTAAGCGTGGCTGATGGCCAAGCGGGGCAAGCTCTTGGTGAAAACCCCATGACGACGCCGACACTCGACAAAGTAGTCGTTCATATCTGTGTCGGTGAAGGGGGACAAAAGCTGATCAATGCGGAGAATATCGTCAGAGTTCTTACAGGACAAGCAACCGTGCGAACGTCGGCCAAGAAAACGCAGCCGATATTTGGGATAAGGAAGGGGCAGGACATAGGCTGTAAAACGACTCTGCGAAGTAAAAGAGCGAGCACGTTTCTCCATAGCGCACTTGAAACTAGGCAGAATTTCGTGAACGAATATCAGTTTGATGATAATGGCAATGTTTCGTTTGGCATCGCCGATCATACAGACTTCTCAGGAATGACGTATGACCCTCAAATAGGCATATTCGGCATGGACGTTGTTGTCGCACTCAAGAAGCCAGGCTACCGCGTCGCGCGGCGCCACACAGCACAACGTCGTATTCCGATTCGGCATAGGGTTACACGCGAGGAAGCAATCGCTTTTCTACAAGACAATTACAACGTGGTGTTGGGATAATGGCAGAAAAAACGCGGCGTGAGGCACATCAATGTAGGCGCTGTGGACGTAAACAGGGCCTGGTTAGTAAGTATGATATTTATCTCTGCAGACAGTGCTTCAGAGAGATTGCCAGCGATATGCAGTTCTCTAAGTACAACTGAGGTGACATAAGAATGGTCTTGCTAGATCCGCTCGCAAACGCTCTTTCATCGATTAAAAACGCTGAAGGCGTCGGAAAAAGTCAATGTTGTATTAAGCCAGTTTCAAAGCTCATTGGTAATGTGCTTCGGGTTATGCAGCAAGGAAACTACATCGGCGATTATGAGCTCATCGAAGATGGGAAAACAGGTACATTTAAAATCACACTAATTGGCAATATTAATAAATGTGGAGCCATTAAACCGCGATTTTCCGTTCAGACTACTGATCTAGAGCGATGGGAACAACGGTACTTGCCGGCGCGCAATTTTGGCTTTCTGATATTGACGACTTCCGCAGGTATAATCACTCACGTCGAAGCTCGAGAACGTGGCATCGGAGGAAAACTCATCGCTTACTGCTACTAGGAGGCCAACATGGTTCAAGTGATACAAAAAGAGGTTCCCATCGTAGCAGGCGTTGAGGTGACAGTGGATAACGCAGTTATACAAATGGAAGGCCCTCTCGGAACACTTAAACGCGACCTGTGGTACCCGAACGTTGAGATTAGTGTCGAAAAGGACAAGGTATGTATTGCGTCGAGTGTCAACAAGAAAACTCAGAAGTCTATTATAGGTACGTATGCCTCTCATGTCGCCAATATGATGAGTGGGGTAGCCTTTGGATTTCAATATAAGTTGAAGCTCGTCTACTCACACTTCCCGATTCAGGTCAAGGTTGAAGGAAGAGCTATATCTATCGACAACTTTTTGGGTGAACGCAAGCCCAGAAGTGCTCGAATCATGGGTGAATCAAGTGTTGTTGTTCAAGGCGACGAGCTGGTCGTTACGGGTATCGACAAGGAACACGTCGGGCAAACCGCTGCCAACATCGAACAAGCGACTCGCATCAAAGGACGCGATCCTCGCGTGTTTCAAGATGGTATTTATGTCGTTGAAAAGGGCTTAGGTGCGCGCACATGAAGGCTTTAGATGAATTGAACAATGATCAGATCAAGGCACTCATCGGCGCAGGATACAGAACTGTCGACGACCTTAGAA
>DASVJT010000052.1:0-2204 GCA_036385775.1 archaeon | reverse complement strand
TCCTTGACGACAATCGTCAGAGCTTCCGCCGCCGCGCCGTTGGCCTGTGCCACTGTATCGGGAATATCTTTCGGGCTCTGACAAACGCCGGCAATGAAAACTCCTTCGGACATGGTGGAAAGTGGCGCAAGCTTCGGATGCCGCTCCATAAAGAAGCCCTGCTTGTCGGTGCTCAAATTAAAGAGTCTGGCAATATCATGAGAATCCGCCCGCGGCACAATAGCCGGAGAAAGCACAACCATATCCACCGGCAACTTGATAAATTTTCCGGTAATCGTGTCTTCCGCTTCCACAATCAGACGACCCGGTTCATCGACGCTTTCCGTCACGCGCGCGCCCTTACCGCGAATAAATTTCACATCCTCTTCGATAATGCGATTGTAGAATTCTTCATAGCCTTTACCGGCAGCCCGCATATCTATATAGAACTGATAAACGTCGGCGGATGTTTTTTCCTTGAAAAGATGCGCGAATTTGAGCGAATACATGCAACAAACGCGACTGCAATGTTCGCAATTATTTTTATCGCGGCTGCCGATGCAGTGCATAATTGCGATAGTCTGAGGTTCTTTATCGTCGCGCAGCGTTACCTTACCGCCGGTGGGCCCTGCGGAATTAAAGAGTCTTTCCACTTCCAGCGCGTTATAAACACCGGGAAATTTGCCGTAACCGTATTGAACTAGAGGCTTTGTATCCATAAGATCATAGCCCGTGGCTAAAATAACTGCTCCAACTTTCACTGGGATAAAAGTATCCTGCTGCTCAAAATCAATGGCTTTCTGTTCGCAGACTTTCTCGCACAAACGGCACTTTCCTTTCTTAAAAAAAGTACAAGATTCTTTATCGATAATCGGTTTTTGCGGCACGGCCTGCGGGAAAGGAATATAAATGGCCTTTCTCTTGACCAGTGCTTCATCCCATTCGGAAACGCCTTTGCCGGGACACTTCTCAGTACAAGCAAGACATGCGTTACATTTACTGTGATCCACATAACGCGCTTTCTGCCGAATGGTAATATCAAAGTTGCCGACGTAACCTTTAACCTCGCTGACTTCACAGGAGGTCATCATGGCTATATTTTTATGTTGCAGCACGGAATCCATCTTGGGTGTCAGAATACAGGCGGAGCAATCCAGAGTTGGAAATGTTTTATCAAACTGGGCCATGTGGCCGCCGATGGTAGAGTTTTTTTCCACCAAATAAACCTTTTTACCGGTGTTGGCAAGTTCCAGCGCGGCCTGAATTCCCGCGATACCTGCTCCGATAACCATAACATTAGGATTGACATCTATGACACGCGAGGTGAGCGGCGTAAGAAGCCTTGCGCGGTAAACCGCGCCGTTTAAGAGTGCTTTGGCTTTTGCTGAACCTTCTTCACTATCACTGGTTACCCAGGAAACCTGCTCACGAATATTTACGATAGTCAGAAGATACTGATTGAGACCGGATGCTGCCAGAACCTTGCGGAAAGTCTGTTCATGCATCAAAGGCGAACAGGCGGTTACAATGATTCTATCGAGATTATAATTCTTAATGTCGTGGGCGATCATCTCCTGTCCCGGCGTGGAGCACATGAACTTATAATCTCTGGCAACAACAACATCCGGCAGAGTAGCGGCAAATTCCGCAAGCTCGCTTACCTTAACTGTTTTTGCAATATTTAAACCGCAGTGGCAAACAAAAACACCAATTCTGCTCATAGTATCTCCCTGCTCTTTACTCCAGAATCACAAATACGAATTTCAACATTTAACTGACGATGCATGTATCAACCGCAGGCTCGTCAATATTTATTTCCATGCTCTCCAGGAAAAGTTCACTTACATCCTTCACTTTGATTTTATCATCGGCATTGAGTGTTCTAATGCTGTCCTCAAACATTGTAATGCAGTACGGACAGGCCGTCGCCAGAATGGACGCGCCGGTCGCCAATGCTTCTTCTATTCTCAAATCGCTTAAGCGCTCTCCTTTGAGTTTTTCCATCCATAATCCGCCGCCCCCGCCGCCGCAGCACATACTCTGCTCGCGGCTGCGTCCCATCTCGACAAAATCCAAGCCCGGGATGGATGCAAGCACTTCGCGCGGCGCGTCATAAACGCCGCTATGCCTGCCCAGATAACAGGGATCGTGATATGTTACCTTGGCGCCGCCAAAATCTTTTTTGGGAGTTAGCTTGCCTTCTTTTACCAGTTTGGCAATCAGCT
>DASVJT010000051.1:0-1876 GCA_036385775.1 archaeon | reverse complement strand
CGTTGATCCGGCAAGCTGCAGCTTTGTGCCGCTGGCTGTGTTGTTCGTACTAGATGTGCATCCTGCTCCAAAAACCGCAAGTGCGACTAGCATAACTGCTAACACAATTGGTAAAAGTTTCTTCATTAAGTCACCACCGCCTCTAGAGCGAATATAGACTATATATATAACTTATATAAACTATATAGACTCTATAGATCTCTTAATGCGCCTTACGACCTATAGAATTATACTTGATTCGCAGCTTTCGCGATTGATAGATTGATGGCAACTTCAGCTATGTTCATTCCATAGTCTGCAACGCGGTCGATGCTATTCGCGATGCAGTGAATCGGCAGCGCTATATGCGCGTTGACATCCAACGTCATCGCCTCAATTTTTTTAATGATAGGGATTTGGCTGCTTTTTGTCGCGATAGCTTTTTCAGCAATCTTTGGATCAAACTGAGACAAGGCATCTATTGCAAGCTGCATAATGTCGCTAGAGAGCTTGCTTGCCTCAATGATGCTTTCTAAAATCTCAGTTGATACAGCCCCACCTGATAGGGTCAATACACATTGCGCTATCTTTGTTGCATGGTCCGCTATTCGCTCAAGAGATACCGCAGTGAGATAGTACTCGAGACTCTCGTTAGCGTTTATATCTGAAGTTTCCGCAAACGGGGTCTTCACCATTGCCTGCAAACGTTTAAGTACGAGCAAGTAGTGCCTGTCGACATCACGATCTCTTATTATAATATCATTGGCTAGATCGATGTCGTTTTTAACAAGAGATTGTATGGCATCAACAAGCATCGCTTCGATAATAAGATGCATTCTTCGAATAGATTTCTTTATTTGAAGCTCGTTAGGGCTAATAAAATCATTTATTACGACCGATTTCGCAGTCTCTTCAACGACTTCCATGCCAATCAAACGATAAGACATGTCACGTATGGTCTTTCGCTGATCTGATCGAATCTGGGGGGCGCGCAGCTCAAATGTATCGTAACCCGCGATGTAGATGGCTATCATTTGTCGCGCAAGGGCGTTTTCAAAAAGGCCTTCTATACTAAAAATCCCCCGACCTCGTGGCCTAACGCTTTCGCTTGGAGTAACGCGCAACGAACCGTCAGGCAGCGTTGTTATGCCTACTTGTGATTGCTCCTTAAGACCGACTTGCGTGACCCAAGTCTTAGGCAGCGAAACTGTGTAGCTCGATTTGCCTGTCAGCTGAATCTTCCGAATCTCCATAGAAATCAAGAAATTATATAACAAACAAGTCAATATATATTTACTGCTCGAAGAGATTAGAGAGCGGACTTGTTCCACGCTCGTTTCAAATCATAGGCATCTTGCAGGCTACCCTAACCACCAGAAACAGCAAAGCTCGTTTTCGCTAAACACCAACCCTTCAACAAATCGTGATCTCCGTAGATTGAAAAATGCGGCCTTCGGTCTTCGTCGCTATAACGATTTTTGAACAGAGTTAGTAAAAAAGATGGTTTAAATGAAGATACCAGGGATTCTCAGAACGAAGAGCGAGACAATCCCCCTAGAGCGCATTCAACGTGGTAAATGCAAACGAGGGCAATGGCACGCTCCTTTATATCTGTATCTCTGACCTACGGGATCCACCACTGTCTTCAGCTTGATATTTTCAATCCCCGAGGAATTAAGCGACTAGATGTGATTAGAGGTCATTCATAGTCACTTATGCCGTCACCGACGTTTTAGCTTTTATTTACCGACGTCGGTTATCGACACCTCTTTGTTGGCCTTCAAAATCGCTTGCCCTGCAGGACTTAGCGTGAAATCTAGAAAGGCCTTTGCATTTCCTGTCGGATCTCCGTTCGTCACAAAAAGGAGGTCACGTTGGATCGGGTAGGTTCTGTTAG